>CAMWIF010000386.1 GCA_947174225.1 uncultured Porphyromonadaceae bacterium
GTTTAGGAGTATAAATAGGTTGAGAGTATTATAGATAACAGGATTTTTCCGGAATAGCAAAGGGGACATCCTCCGGCAGATCCCAAAGTTTGCCATCACCTAAATCGAAACCTAAGGGTTCATAATAGGTCGGTAGTGACAGATAGCGTGGAGCTGCGAAAGTGAGGTTGCCGTCGGGCAGAATCAGACTATCATTGTCTGTTTTTGCCACTGCGATGCACCCTTGGAAATTTGACGGAATCATAGATATTATGCTGCAGGGCACTACCGAAATAGAATGATTGATTTCCGTATGATTCCCGTAACGTCCTACAAATACACCGGTCTGACCCTCTGAAGTGGAAGCTGTATTGAGACAGTCGCTGACCTGAACACCGTCGCATATCCTTCCGGCAATGGAGGATACGGATGAGATAGAACCGGAAGACACAGGGGCAGCATTGACACATTGGGAAATTACCACTGCATTGTTCTCGAATTCAGAGCAGGTCTTTATAAGAGCGTTGGCTCCTCCTACAAAAGCTGCGGCAGTGCCTAAAACAAAGAATGCTGTGGCGGCTCCGCCGGTGGCTACCGTTCCTCCGATAAGAGCTACAGTGCTTGCAGCGATAGCCACGCCACTGATGACAGTGTGGGCGATTTCATGGGCTTTAGCTACCTTTTCGAGTTTCTCGGCTCTCTCTTCACGTGCTTCGTTGATGGCATCCTGAAATCGGTCATTAACCTTTTCATCGGCACATGCAGCAGTCAGACCCTTTATATTATCAATATAACGATTCATATTAGTCGAGGGGAATTGGGTAACGGTCGGGATAATTCCGCTACGAAGCTGATTTAGTTCCGCATCTATTTTATCATAAGTGTCATGTGTGAGAGCTTTCATCTGAGCTTCTAGTTCCTCCTCCTTTTCGGGAGAAATCATCTCTGCAAGACCGTAACCGAACAGTGAATAGTCAGCAGCTTGGAGAGCAAGCTCAACACCTTTTTCTACGATCTTTATAGTTATTTCCACTCCGTGGGCAAGCTCAATGGTTTCCTCTACAATAGTCAAAGCCGGTCCGGCAAGACTCATTATGATTTCCATGCTGCCCACTACACATTCTACGATATTGGTAGCAGTCCATTCTCTCGGATCTCCAATCTCGGCTACAATGCCACCGGCTGGATAATTGCCTTTCACGTCTACCTCACCGAAATTGGAACAATAATGTATCATAGTATTGTTGCCTCCCAATGCGAGAATGCCACCTGCTATACCTCCGGAAGCGTTAACCTTGCCAATGTTTTGATTGTTGGCGAGGGAACCCCATGTAGTCTTACCAAGTATCCCACCGATATAGGCGATGCCTTTCACTTCACCGGTATTCACAGCATTCTGTATGATACCTACAGATGAGTTTCCACAAATACCACCGATATAATCTGATCCGGAGACAGGTGCAGTGTTATAGACTGCCTCTGCACCTGCCTGAGCTTCCCCGATAAGTCCCCCTACCATACGTGAGCCGGAGATAGGGGCTGAATTTGAGCAGTGACGCAGGTATGCCTGGTTATAGAGGAACGATTCAGTGTCGCTTCCCTTAACACGGGTACTTCCCACAATGCCGCCCACACCCTCTTTCCCGGTGACAGTGCCGGAATTCTCGCAGGCAGTGAGCCAGGAATAGCCTGTGCCACCTGCAATGCCGCCTGTGCCGATATAGGGATAAGATGTGTCATTAGAGGTGCATCCTATGATATCTGCCATATTTTTGGCAGCAACAATCTGGAGTGTGTCGGCTGTGCCTATTATGCCTCCTGCTCCTGAATATAATGTAGAGATGCGTCCTGATTTATTCTCCACGTTAGTGGCAGTGACTGATGAGTGGAGACCTGCGCTGCCAATCATTCCACCAACGTTCATTCCGCCTGAAAGAATGGTGGATTCAACCGTGCAATCTGAGACAAGACTGCGGGCATACATATCGACCGCGCCGACAATGCCTCCTACAGAAACGGAGGTTGCGGGACATTCAAGTTTTGAGTCAATCACCTTGCAATTGGTAAATGTAGCAGAACCTCGTTTGTTGTTGCCGGCTGTGACGACAGCACCAGCAACAGAGCCAACGGCATACTGTCCTGAAAGGGTGCAATTTTTTATGGTCAGCCCATCTATCGTGGCGTCTATTACAAAACCGAACAGACCAACCCCTGCGGTGTTCGGACGTTTAGACATAAGATTTGACACTGTTCGTCCGTTACCGAGATAGACTCCTCTGAAAGGGGTGTTGACATCTGCTCCTATCGAAATCCACCCATATTCAAGGTCACAGCTCCTTGACATAGATTTCATATCGAGATTCCTTACCTGACTGAAATAAGTGGAGGAGGTTATAGCCTTGTTGGAGTCGTGGTCGTTGACTGCCATCATCAGGTTAAAGAGATGCGATGGACTTGACACAATATAAGGATCACCCTTGGTGCCGCGACCTGCAAAGCCGAGTTCCGGGTTAAAGCTGTCAATCACTTCTATTCCGTCGCTGCTGACCTTAATGCGGCTTCCAAGACCGAATTCCACAGTCTCTTCCTCTTCGTTGTTGTCTGTTTCAGTGGCAGTGATGGCAAGTAATCTATATACGCCCTCCTTGATGCCGGAGGAGAGTTTGAATTCTGATCGGTCGCCCTTACGTTCATGTGTAGCCATACGCTCAAATTCTGAGCCGTCTTCAGCCTGAATCAGAAGTGTGATGTCATGAAGGTTAAGACCTTCTGTTTCCTGTCCGAGTACGAACTTATAATATGGTCCGGAAAACTCGTCGATGATTTCCACGTTACCAGATGCCGGGTCATTGTGTTCACACCCGGTGGTTGCTACACAAGATAGCAGCAGGGTTATAATGGATAATAATTTAGAAGAATATCTTTTCATTACATGCTATGATGTTAATCAGAAGTGTTATGATATTTAGTTGGAAAAATATTACAAAGATAGTAGCATACACACACACACATATATA
>CAMWIF010000387.1 GCA_947174225.1 uncultured Porphyromonadaceae bacterium
CCCTACCCTTATACTTCACAGTGTAAGGGTAGTTTTTATCTGCTCCTTTCCTATACCTTAATAATAAGAAAGGAGCAATACTTATAACCAGAAATAATAAGAAAGGAGCAATAGTTATAACCAGAGAGCGTCATCTCTTTTATAAACGTTTATTCACAAATAAGTTAAGGAATTATAAAACCGGCGAGGTCATTAAACTTCCGGTTATTGGCCCGGTCAAAGAGACGTAACCCGCAAGGAAAACGGCTTGACAGAACAGACAGAACAAGCCCTCCGAAAAGCAGTGTTACGAGATAATAAACTGTTCAATTAACGAAAAATATAACACGATATATAAGATGAAGAAAGTAATTTTAAGCCTCGCTATTTTCGCAGCAACTTCTCTCTCAATGATGGCTGCAAACGACAACAACGCTACAAACAACGAGAAAGCACGCACTGAGTGCTGCAAGGATAAAGGCGAGTGCAAGAAGGGTGACCGCCCCGGCAAGAAGGATGGAAAGTTCGACCGTGCCGACAGAGGTATGAAGGCTTTCGAGGGTCTTAACCTCACAGATGCCCAGAAGACCAAGCTTGAGGAGCTTCAGAAGCAGTGCAAGGAAACCCGCGAGAAGGAGATGAAGGCATTCAAGGAGACTCGCGACAAGGAGAAGAAAGACTTCAAGGATCGCAAGGACCTTACTGATGCCGAGAAGCAGCAGATGAAGGCAGAGAAGCAGAAGCTCAAAGCCGAGATGCAGGCACAGCGTCAGCAGCAGAAGCAGAACTACCTCAACGGAGTGAAGAGCATCCTCACTCCCGAGCAGTACACCAAGTTCCTGGAAAATAACTTCATGATGGCAGGCAACAACCATCAGAAGGGTATGAAGGGTGGCAAGCAGATGAGGAGCCACAAAGGGAGTAAGCAGATGAAAGGCGGTATGCACGCCAACAAAGGCAAGAAGAGCATGCGTAGCCAGAAAGATATGCAGAAGAGTCAAAACGCATAACATTATTCACCAACATACTATACCTATAAATAAGGATGGGGGTCTGTATTCACAACGTTGTGAATACAGACCCCAACTCCTTTTATACGTCTCTCCCCTTCTCCATATGATCAAATAAGTGGAGCTTGTTGTGTGAGGTAGTAGTTGATTTTCTGACGTTCTATCTCTGCACGGAGCTGTTCGGGTGAAGGCATATAGGTCATATACTTTGATGCAAACATATGATTGTTGTCATGCAGCACGGAATATCTGGCTATATCTTCATCCGTATCAGCACAAAGAAGAAGTCCAATAGTAGGATTATCGTCTTGGGACCTTTTCAAATCGTCATACATACGTATGTACATATCCATCTGTCCAATGTCCTGATATTCTATTTTAGATGTCTTGAGGTCAATCAAAACAAAACATTTAAGAATATAATTGTAGAATACCAGATCAATGAAGTAATCTCTCTTTTCAGTGTGTATATGCTGCTGGCGGGCAACGAAAGCAAAACCTTTACCCATCTCAAGCAGGAACTTTTCAAGATTATCGATTATGGATTGCTCCAGTTCTGACTCCCGGAATGAAGCGTCAGGAGTAAAGCCAAGAAATTCTCCAATCACAGGATTCTTTATGAAATCGGTTGGATCGAGCGACTGTAGCGGACCTGTAAGCTGTAACATTTCTTTTTCAACAAGATCTTTATGTTGAGATGACAACAGTCGGTAATAGTACTGTGAACTAATATTACGCTGTAGTGTACGCACACTCCAATTCTGTTCGGCAGCTTCTGTTTCATACCAATGGCGTGCCTCATCGTCAAGTTCCTGGATGAGTGTGCGATAATGAGTCCATGAAAGGAGCTGCGGAGATTTTCCACTCACTGAGTGGAAAATCTCCGGAAATAATTGATAGAATCGAACAAAACTATAAAGATTAGTCTTTGTAAAACCTTTACCATATTTGGCAGTCAAACGTTTAGACAGTGCCATTATTAACGAGGCCCCATATTGCGCTCGGTCTTCTCCACGAAGCTCCTCTTCGGCAATGATTTTCCCCAAATCCCAATTACGCCTCACAAGACTTTCATTGATTTGACGATAGGCTCTTTTCCGTGCGTCTTCAATAATAGCAGAGGCTCGGTTATATAACGGCTCAATTACTTCCGGGGTAATAATCTGAGCAGGCTTATGTAAAATCTTATTCATACCTGTTTTAGTTTAAATCACGTCTAAACATTGTTCAATTTCAATACATTTCCAAGTTTCATAAAAGTATTCGCAGCTCTATTTTTGGTTTTAAATATGATGAAAGCCCTATTATACTATTATCCGGGAAATAAGGCGCAGAAACCTTGTTTATTAAATTGATAGTACATATCAATGCGCTCCGGCGTATCATTTTCGAGAAGCAGAAGAAGCTCTTTGGTAAATTCCAATGCTGCGGAACCGTTGGCGGTTACAATCCTCCCATCTGATACCGCTTGTTGATGAACGTATCCCTCCGGGTTTGTATAGTTATCACCGCCCCAAAGTTTAATTTGGTCGATTCCGTTGCCGGTGTGCTTAACATTGTTGAGGAATCCGGACTTTGCCATAAAAGAGGCACCGTTACAAATCGCCCCGACGATTTTTCCGCTATCTAACGCTTTCCTGACGACAGGCACAACTTCTTCAGCCAAGGGGGTACACCAACCGTAGCCACCAATAAGTATGAGCGCAGCGTAATCATCCGGCATATTATCAAACGAATAGTCTGGCAATACCTTGAATCCACCGATTGCTGTCACCGGCTCCAATGTGGGAGCGACGATTTTGTTGACATACTTAGGATTGGGCTTAAGCTGCGCTTCGTCACTGCTTACCGCCTCCATAAGATACACCATCTCATGAGACGCGAAATCAGGAAGTAAAACGTATAATATCTCGTTGCTCATAAATGCTTCTTTTCCTTTGTAAAGAAGTGATACTTCGTCAGGCTTAATTTCACGAATTACAATATCTGAATATTCTT
>CAMWIF010000388.1 GCA_947174225.1 uncultured Porphyromonadaceae bacterium
TAGATGAGCAGCCGGTAGCGTTGGCTACGATCTCACGGTCGCCGAAGAGCTGGGTAATGAGCTTCACGTAGGGTGTCTCACCGCAGCCTGAGCAAGCACCTGAGAACTCGAAGAGAGGCTGTGCGAACTGGCTGTTCTTAACGTTAACCTTAACGTCAACGAGATTCTGCTTGGAAGAAACGTTCTTCACGCAGTAGTCCCACTTAGCCTGCTGTGCAAGCTGGGTCTCCTCGTGCTTCATTGAGAGAGCCTTCTGACCCTTCTTGCCCGGACAAACCTCTACGCAGTTGCCACAACCGAGACAGTCGAGCACGTCAACCTGCTGAACGAAACGGCTTCCTGCGGGGAACATCTTGCCAATAGCCGGGATTGTGTCGGCATCGGTGAAGGGTGAATTTGCCATCTCCTCCGGAGTGATGACGAACGGACGGATAGCAGCGTGAGGACAAACGAAGGAGCACTTGTTACACTGGATACAGTTCTGCGGGTTCCATTCGGGAACGAATGCAGCCACACCACGCTTTTCGTAAGCGGCTGTGCCCTGAGGCCAAGTACCGTCGGCGCAATCCTTGAAGGTAGAAACCGGAAGGAGGTCGCCGTCCTGAGCGTTGATAGGTATAACAACGTTGCATACGAACTCGGGAGCGTCAACTTTCTTAGGCTCCTCTTCGGGAAGCTCTGCCCAAGCGGGATCAACGTCGAGTTTCTTATACTCGTTGCCACGGTCAACAGCGGCATAGTTCATATTCACAATGTTCTCACCCTTCTTGCCGTAAGACTTAACGATGAATTTCTTCATCTGCTCAACAGCGAGGTCAACGGGAATCACCTCGGTGATGCGGAAGAATGCGCTCTGGAGGATGGTGTTGGTGCGGTTGCCGAGACCAATCTCCTGTGCAATCTTGGATGCGTTGATATAATAAACGGTGATGTTGTTCTTAGCGAAGAGTTTCTTCACCTTATTGGGAAGATTCTTGGCAAGCTCCTCACCCTCCCAGATAGTGTTGAGAAGGAATGTACCGTTGGGCTGGAGACCACGGCATACATCATACATATGGAGGTAAGCCTGAACGTGGCAAGCCACAAAGTTGGGAGTGGTCACCAGGTAAGTTGAGCGGATAGGCTCGTCGCCGAAACGGAGGTGAGAGCAGGTGAAGCCGCCCGACTTCTTAGAGTCGTAAGAGAAGTAAGCCTGGCAATACTTATCGGTGTTGTCGCCGATAATCTTCACGGAGTTCTTGTTGGCACCTACAGTACCGTCGGCACCGAGACCGTAGAACTTAGCCTGGAACATCTTCTCATCGCCTACGCTGATTTCAGGAAGGAGGGGAAGTGAAAGATATGTAACGTCATCGACAATGCCGATGGTGAAGCCGTGCTTAGGCTCGGGAAGTGAGAGATTGTCGTAAACGGAAAGAATCTGAGAAGGAGTGGTGTCTTTTGAGCTGAGACCATAGCGACCGCCTACGATGAGCGGGGCATTCTCCTTGCCATAGTAGCAATCCACAACGTCGAGATAGAGAGGCTCGCCGTTTGCTCCCGGCTCTTTTGTGCGGTCGAGCACAGCGATACGCTTCGCTGTGGCGGGCACTGCAGAGAGGAAATGCTTTGCAGAGAAGGGACGATAGAGATGCACGCTTACAAGACCTACCTTCTCACCCTTTGCACGGAGATAGTCGATGGTCTCACGGATGCACTCTGTCACTGAACCCATAGCGATGATGACGCGATCAGCCTCGGGGTCGCCATAGTAATCGAAGAGACCGTAGTTGCGGCCTGTGATCTTCGACACCTCTTTCATATATTCCTCAACAACGGCGGGGACTGCATCATAGTAAGGATTGCAAGCCTCACGGTGCTGGAAGTAAACGTCGGGGTTCTCAGCCATACCGCGTGCTACGGGAGCATCGGGGTTGAGGGCACGCTTACGGAAAGCAGCGAGAGCCTCCTGGTCGATAAGGGGAGCGAGGTCTTCCTGAGCGATAGCCTCAATCTTCTGAATCTCGTGAGAGGTGCGGAAACCGTCGAAGAAGTTTACGAAAGGCACACGGCTCTTGATAGTGGAGAGGTGAGCCACAGCTGCGAGGTCCATAACCTCCTGCACAGAACCCTCAGCCAACATTGCGAAGCCGGTCTGACGTGTAGCCATAACGTCCTGATGGTCGCCGAAAATAGAGAGGGCGTGAGATGCGAGGGCACGTGCCGATACGTGGAACACACAGGGAAGAAGCTCGCCGGCAATCTTATACATGTTGGGGATCATCAGCAACAGACCCTGTGAAGCGGTGTAGGTAGTGGTGAGGGCACCTGCCTGAAGAGAACCGTGAACGGCACCTGCTGCGCCTGCCTCACTTTGCATCTCCTGCACGAGCACTGTCTCTCCGAAAATATTCTTCCTGCCAGCAGCTGACCAGTCGTCGACATATTCTGCCATAGTAGACGACGGGGTAATCGGGTAGATAGCAGCCACCTCAGTAAACATATAACTGATGTGGGCAGCAGCCTGATTACCGTCGCATGTCAGGAATTGCTTTGCTTTGCTCATAGTAATATAAGTTATTATTGTTGGTAGTATAATCTATTACAAGTGCAAAGTTAACGATTTCAATTCACTTTTTCAAAATTATGCCAATCTATTTGTGAAATTTCATTTGTAGGTTTGGAAATAAAATCATAATTTTGCATTATTATTCAAATTTGCTTAAGAATCGTAACAAAATTCCACTTTTCCTAAGCATCAAGTATAATTCCACTCATAAACCCATTTTATGAAAAAAAATTTACTTATTTATGCAGCTGCGGCAATGACCGTCATTTCCGCCTCTGCCGCCGTGCCTACGGTAGTGCCTAAGAAGTCCATGAAATCGGAGACTCTCCGCCACGGGCTTACAAAGAAGATGCGCGACTTGGAGTTGAAATCCGCACGCCACATCGCGCCGGCTAAAACAAGAGACAACCAACTCCATATGGATTGGGGC
>CAMWIF010000389.1 GCA_947174225.1 uncultured Porphyromonadaceae bacterium
GACCGACACTCTGTGGCGTGACGCTGAACGCCTTCAATGAGTGGAGAGTGAAGAGAGGAGGGCGGAGAGGGACACAGGCAGACCTCGCTAAGCTGGAGTACTCGGAGTGGCTTGCCATCCTCAAGAGTTTGTTCTGGGATACGTGCAAGGGAGACCAGATAACCAATCAGTCAATCGCAAACCTCCTTATCGACTGGAGATGGCTCAACGGGACGCAGGCGGTCAAGGACGCTCAGAAGGAGCTTGGGCTGACGGCAGATGGGGTAGTGGGGCCGAAGACGCTTGCGGCTCTCAACAAGGCACCTGCCTATGCGGTGTTCTACTACCTGAAGGCAGCCCGTTTCTGCTCCTATTACAAGATAGCTGCCAATCCTACCAAGAAGGGGTTCCTGACGGGGTGGGTGAATAGGACGGAGGCTGTAAAGTTTGAGGGATAAATGAGACAGGCGCAGAGTGCGCAAAGAGGACAATGACATCGTGGGAACCGTTTTTAATGATATTTATGCAAAATTAATGCACTATATTAATTTTTTATGATCGGCAGATTGTTTTAATGTAAATAAATTATTAATTTTGCATCATCAATAATCAAACATTTTGCCTCATGAATCCGACAAGTTTAGATTACGCCAACCTTATCGCATGGATAGCGTTGACGAAGCATGGGGTGAGATTGGGGAAAACTCAGTTACAGAAACTGCTGTATATATTTTACGGACTTGCCCTGGCTCGGTTTAACGACGTTCCGTTTAATGACGATACCCCGAAGGCTTTTCCGTTCGGTCCGGTCTTCCCGAGATCATATAAAAGGTATGATGGAACAGTGCGCTCTCTCACGCAGACAGACAAGGATTTGTTCATGCAGAAAGTCGATCTTCTTCGTCTTGCAACATGGGTGACGGATAATTTCGGTATGCTTTCAGCTACTACTCTAAGTGAATGGTCGCATAGGGATGAGGCACCTTGGAAAAAAGCCGTTTACCGTGACAATACACCGGCATGGGGAAGAGAAATCACCAGAGAGGATATTTTGGATTATTTCAGACGTACAGACTGGAATGTTGGGTTATGAGCGGACAGGAAAGTTTTGACAATATCGTAGGAGCAACTATTCCTCCCCATAAAGACGGTTGGTGTAGCAAATTACGCCGTTGGCTCATATCGGTTCTAAGCAATGGCTTAGTTGAGCTTGAAAAGAAAGACAATCCGGAGTTCTTTATACGTTCAGCGCAAGAGCTTATTGCAAACAATACTCAGGATGCTTTTATTCTTGAGACAAGCCGGAAGCTTCTCGTGCAACAGCGTATCATGGACGATACAAAAGCGAGGAGAAGACTCGAAAGATGGGCACGGAACACTATTCTATGCTATCTGATCATAGTTTTCGTTCTTGTTCTACTAAATGGTGCTTCGATGATTATTTGGGATGGAATTTTCAAAGATCACGGATTTATATCTGATACTGTAATGACTGTCATACTCTCAACTACAACTGTCAATATTATCGGATTGGGCGTGATAGTATTGAGGGGTCATTTTCCATCCTATGGTAATGAAGAAGGCGCAAAATCGAAAGGCGTGCAAAGTTCTTCATAAGATAAAGAATGAATAGGTAATAATCTTAGATTAAAGACGGTTCCCACAAATCGGGAGCCGTCTTTTTTTTTGTGCGCATAAGAAAAGGACGCACAAGTTTGCCGCCATGTACGCCCTTTTGAAAGAAATAAAATTTCGGTGCTGTAAAATTACTAAAATTCTACGACATGACAAACTTTGACAAGAAAGAATTTATACGAAGGGTTATTAATGGCTTCTCATTGACATTCCTCACATTGCTGTTGCTTCTTGTGATGTGCGGATGCAAGACGCAGTATGTGCCGGTGGAGACGGTTAGGACGGAGTATAAGGAAGCCGATACTACGGCTATTTATAACCGATTGCTGAGAATCTTTGAGTCGCGCAAGGAGAAGGAATCGCAATCAGACTCTTTGATTGACCGGATGAAGGAGACGGTGGTTATCAACGAGCAAGGTGACACTACGCGCCACGATATGGAGCACATCGTCTATAAGGCAACGGCAAGGGAGAAGGAGTTGGAGCAGATGCTTGAACAAGCAGATAGACTTCTTCGTGATATGCACACGCAGCTCTTATCAGTAAAATCCGATTCCGTGCCGGTGCCTTATCCGGTGGAGAGGGAGCTGACACGATGGGAGAAGACTAAGATGGATTTTGGAGGAGCAGCCATATGGGGACTCGGTGGGGCACTGATCGCCATCGGTATTCTGGGGTGGATGGCGAGGAAGAGGAGGTAAGGCTTTTGCCTTCGACAAACCTGCTGGCGCACTGTTGGCATGGCTGAAGCCATGCGGCGGTAAGAAAGGACGGAGCCGGAGGCTCCGACACCGGGACAAGCAATGACGCTTAGAGCGATAGCTGGAGAAATCATAGATGAAGAAAGGAGGCTTCGGAGGCCTCCTTTTCTTTGCCCTAAAACGGGAGATCGTCTGTCTCTTCCTTTGCTCCCGGGGGCAAGGGCTTTGCGGTCGGGAACTGCGATTGCGGTGCCTGCGGCTGATACGGCTGCATCCCCTGCGTCTGACCGAACTGCTGTTGCGGCAGATAGCCGGTAGAACCATACGGCTGTTGATACCCTTGTGGAGGATATGGCTGTCCGTAGGGTTGTTGCGCTTGTGCGGCTTCCCACTTCCAACAATTTACGGAAGTGTACCATCTGCCGTTAAATTCATTGCTGTTGATTTCAATGTGAAACACACCCACAAAACCGACTGCAAGTTTGCTGAACTCTTCGGCATTCTTCATATTGTCGAGCACAACCTTCTTCGGATATTGCCCTTCGGTCTCAATGAGGATTGAAGCCTTAGCCCACGCTTTGCCGGATTTTGATGTGCCGGACTGAATGCCAAGATTCTGTATAATCTTACCTTTTATCTCCATAGTCAATGTA
>CAMWIF010000390.1 GCA_947174225.1 uncultured Porphyromonadaceae bacterium
AACTCCTACTATCACTTCACCAATAACAGTGGATTAGACAGCGTGAGCGACCGCTATTACCAGTCGTTCTCCTGGGCAGATTGGGTAAGCATCATCAACGGTCTCCCCCTACCACAGCAGATAGCGCAGAACCCCATTTCTACCGACACAATCCGCTCCTCGTCAGGCATCTCCCAGATATGGCAGCGCAACGATGATGACCTCACCGTAAAGGTGGATGTGCTTGCCGACACGCTTAACTGCACTAAATGGATTCCCGATATAAAGCTATTCTTCGAAACCAATACACTGTTTGAGGATATAAAGGTAGAATATTCCTTCACCGATCTTATAACCGACCGACTTTATGCCCAGGATATTGACCGCATAAAGGTTGATATAAAATCGGAGGGTAGAGGTAAGAATATGTTCCGGTTCAATCGTAGAGACGAGTCGTTCCTTGTCTCAACCACAACCGAAGTCTATATGTACGACAAAAACTATGTCACCGTGAAAGAGGCGAAAAAATGGGAGCACGACTTGGCTCGTGTGTTGGATGAATACGACTTGCAATACCCACTGAATCTCTCTCCGCTCTCTTCCGATATAAAGGATCTTATGGCACGTGTGGATGCCATTGACCATAACCCCATACGTCTCGCCACATTCATCGACCCGCGTATCGCCGGACGAGATCTTACCCCAAAGACTTTCAAAAGAAGTCTGCAAGCCATCTTCAGCCACGACCCCTACGAATATGAACGCCGCGCCCTCCGCCCCAGATAGAAACTGACACCATCCTTCTTCGGTTTGTGATATTGGACTTTTTCATAACGTGGCTCGTAAAAATCAAATAAAATGATTGAAAAGGCATCCCTATTTTGCTATAGTTCATAATAATTATTAATTTTGTATTTTATTACACAAGATAAAATTTGAACGGATGCCATATTGAGACATTATTAGGTGATGATACTTAAAATTTGGCATATCTAAGTTTTCGAAGATCGATAAAGCGCTAAATTATTAATTATATCTGAATGAAATGAACTACAGAAACATCATGTTGACATTGGGGTTGATTACCCTTTTTGTCGTCGCACCACAGGATGTTGGTGCGGCTCGGCTGAGTCCTCAGCAGGCATTAAGCCGTGTGCAGGCCTCGACCTCACGTTTACGGATGCCGGGTAAGAGTTCGTATGAACTAACTTTTACAGGCCAATCCGATGGAGAGAAAGCCTTGTATGTGTTCAACAAGGGTGAAACGGGCTTTATTGTCGTTTCCGCTGACGACCGTATGCCCGCACTTTTGGGTTATTCCGACAATGGAGCATTTGATTTGGCAACGGCTCCTCCGGGATTGAAATGGTGGCTTGGTCAATACACCAAAGAGGCTGTTTATTTCCTCAAAAACGAAGATAAATACACTGCGACGAGGTCTTTCGGCTCAACCAGGACTTCTCGTACTGCTATTGCTCCTTTGGTAAAGACACAATGGAATCAGCGTGCTCCATATAATGATGAGTGCCCGGATTTGAACGGCAATCGCTGTGTGACCGGATGTGTGGCTACTGCTATGGCACAGGTAATGAAATATCATAATTATCCCACTAACGGCATAGGTGAACATAGTTATACTTATAAGGGCACTACTTATAGTTTTAACTATGGTGGCACCACGTTTGATTGGACTAATATGCTTAATAGCTATGATGATAATGCCACGCAAGCTCAGAATGAGGCAGTCGCTATGTTGATGTATGCTTGCGGAGTAGGTGTGAATATGGGCTATGGCGTAGGAGAAAGCGGTGCAAGTGACATCTATGTGGCATATGCATTGAAGCAATTCTTTAATTATGATAAGGGCGTGCAGTATGTTGAGCGAGATTATTATGCCGATGAGGAATGGGAAGAAATGATTTATGCTGAATTGGCTGCGAAGCGCCCCGTAGTATATGGAGGTCAAGCCTCAGGTGGTGGTCATGAGTTCGTATGCGACGGTTATTCTGAAGATGGAAAGTTTCATATCAACTGGGGTTGGGGTGGACTCAGCGACGGTTATTTCAGTCTTTCACTCCTTAATCCTGGAGAACAAGGTACCGGTAGCTTTGAAGGAGGATACAATTCTAACCAAACAGCTATAATCGGTATACAACCTCCTACAAGTGGAACTACCGTTTCCTATCCGATCTTTTGCTCAAATGGCTTTATTTTTGGAGGAGTTGAGAATAATGTCCTGACTTATATTATTAACAATGGAGGTGTTTATAATCTGTCCCCGGAAGATTTGACTGTTGATTTTTATATGAAGGCGGTGTCTGAGAGTGGTAATGTGTATTATTCTCAAACCGGTAGGGCATTCAACTTTGACGGTATGGTGTATAATAGTAATGCAGGTGTAGGAAGCTATACTATGTATTCTCCTATAAGAGTTGACCTCCCTTCAGATTTGCCAGCTGGAACTTATAAAGCTTATCCTGTTTTTAAGGGTTCTGAAGGCGATTATCAGCCTCTGCGAGTCCCTGTAAATGAGCCGGATTATCTGGAAATAACCATCGGTAGTGATGGAACCATCGAAACTATTCCGGCTAAGATTGAAGTCACTGAATTTGTTCCCGTTGGTAATGTAATAAGTGGTAGACCTACAGATTATACATATAAAGTTGAAAATATAGGAGAGGTTGTTTACTCAGGGGCGATAAAGATTAGATTATTCTCGCAGGGTTCAGACATACCTCGTTATACTATGACTGTGAATGGTTTTTCTATCCTTGCCGGTCAGACATATAATGGCGGGATAACTCTGACCTTTGATTATCCTGAAGGTGACTACGATATCATATGCTTTGACAAGGATGACAAGGAGATTAGTGATGCCTTCCCGATACATATTTATGACGATCAACCGGAGGTAATCGTGGCGACGGGTATCACTATAGACAAGAGCACTACTGAGCTTGTAGAGGG
>CAMWIF010000391.1 GCA_947174225.1 uncultured Porphyromonadaceae bacterium
TTCCTATCCTGAAAGAGGCTGTGCCGCGAAGTGATTTCACGGCACAGCTTCGACTTTTTTCCCCTAAACCTTAACTTTAAACCCTAAACTTTTTAAGAATCGGCATTATGAACACGTAGGCTATGATGGAGAAAACCAACCCTCCCATACTTCCCACTGCCAAACTGAACCAGAAATCATTATCCTTATCCCTTTCAAACAGGAAAGGTATAAACCCTAACAATGTAGACAATACCGTGAGGAACACTGGCATAGCCTTCAATCTGAACGCCTGTACATACACTGTCACCTTATCCACTTCACCTTTATCTCCTTTGAATTTCTTGAGTAGCGAGCGGTATTCATATATCTGATAGATTCCGGCATTCACCACGATTCCGGCAAGAAGCACCATCGATGCAAACCCACCGTTACCGAAAGGGACTCCCGTAAAATTAAATGTCAGGAAAGTGCCTATGAATGACACAGGTATCAGGCTTATGATCACCAAAGGCACTGTGAGCGATTCGAACAGCACGGTACACACAAAATAAATTATCACTGCCACGAGAAAAAGGAGCCAATACTGGGTACCTGTGTCCTCATACCATCCGTAGGTGGTGTTGAGACAACGGTAGCCTATCGGGAAACGGCTGTTGAAATCTTCCGTCACCTCCTTTATAAGATTATTGGAATAATTCCACGAGCCGAGCACATTGAAAGCTACTCTCAATATATACTCCTGATTCTTGCGTGGTATGCAATTCTTTGCTTGACGGCGGGAAATCTCCATATAATCCGACACCTTGCAAGGTTCACCATTAACCTTGATATAGGAGTTGCGTAGCATCCAAAGGTCAAAACGGTCTCTTCGAGAGGAGCGCAGACGTATGTCGGAGTCGATGAAGCGATCCTTATAGTGTCCCAATTCCTTCTCCACAAGCAATTCGTGCATAGCTGAATGAGCAGACGGTATTGAAAACCGGTCGAGAGCAATTCGCTCACGATCGTAGACCATATACAACTCATCCTCCTGCTGTTCATGCCCCGGAGTCTCTATGATAAGATCCTGCACACGCGCATTCTTGCCGAGTTCCTTCGCCATATCCTCCGCGAAACGGTAAAGACGGTCGTAATTATAACCGGCTATCTCAATACGGTGGCTACGGTAGGCAAGATTAAGCGAGTTGTTAAAACCCCGTTCACTAATACCGTGTGTACTCCAGTCAGCACCACCCAAATCAATAAGCTTACCAATCACCTTATTCTCAAGCAGGAAAGGGAAAGAAGTATTGCGTTGATCCTCCTTGAATCTCACCTCTATCATCCCTCCCCAATAGCCTATTCTTGTCTCGAAACGTTCTATCTCCGGAAAACCGGAAAGGAACCGTTCCACCTGGAGCATCTTATCATTAAGCTCATGCATACTTCCTCCCACGGGCATTTTTCCCTGAATGATAAGTCGCTTCTCCCCTACTTGAGGACGTACATCCGACTTTTGATTGATGTGCTCGGCAAAGAACCTTAATGTACCCCCCAGATATTTCGAGAGAGGATTCTTAAACTTCTTCACAAAGTAATCACTCCCCAACGTCTTATTGTAAAACTGTTCATACCACTCCAACTTCACCTCCTCATCGGGCACCATACCATACAGACTCTTTTCGCCAAGCTTATCAGGAAGAGCATATATAGGCACACCGAAAGTTAGCACTAAAAACACGATTAATATCCAACGGTAACGTTGTGCAAAACGGATATACCGCTCATAAAGTCGAGAAATATGGTCATTATCAACTTCTGCCGCCCCATCTACAACTTCTCTCCCTCCACTCGTCATAGCTTCGACAACACTCCCTAAAGTAAGATGAGCACCGGACAGCATATTCCTCTTCTTGTCGAGAGAATCCACCAACGGAGGTACGAACAGCCACGCCACCACCAAAGACACCGAAAGATTGATTATTATTATCCACGAGAAATCGTATAGATCCTTACGAATATGCTCCGGCAGAAAGAAGATAATCACCAGTGCCCCTATCGTAGTGAGGAGTGCAGCAAGTATCGAAAAGCACACATTCGTATCACGATGGCGCACGTAATGATCTACCATCACAATCGATGAGTCAATGATTATGCCCAATGAAACAGTGATGCCAGCCAACGCAAATGCATGAAGGCGTATCCCGGCAAGCCAATAGATAAGGAGAGCAATCAGTATGTTGGCAGTGAGAGTGACTGAAATGATAAAAAGATATCGCCAACGTCTCCTGATAGCCCAAATGAATATAAGAAGAATAAACAACGACATCAAGCTTCGGCGTACAAGCGTGTTAAGCTCCGATTCCGACTGCTCCGCTGCGTTGTAGGTGAGCGTCATACCTACCCCCTGCTTCAGATCCTTGCGAAGCTCAGATATGCGCTCACGTAGTTTGTGGGAGAGACTTATCAGAGATGCGTCGGAATCCACATAAATATTAAGGTAGATGGTGCTCAAACCATTGACCCGGTAATAGCTCCCCGGTAGCCGATCCTTATACTCATAGGTAGCAAGGTCGCCCATATATATCATACTACCACCTATATTCTTCACAGGCAGTTGCTCTAAAGGCTTCTCTAACTCCCCCACTCCCAAATAGAGAGCTTTACGCTCAGGCAGACCCCATCTGCCGGGTACTGTGACTTCCCCTATCACCTCCATGCGTCCCATAAAACTCTTTACAGCATCCTCGATGTCCATCGCTGTCACACCACACGAGCGCAGCACCTCAGGATCGTAGCTGACCTCCACATATTTCCCGGTGCCACCGGTTATGTCTACTCTCTTCACACTCTCAATAGCCTTCAGCGCAGGTTCTACTTTAAGTGACACATACTCCTTCAGGCGGTCATCCTTCATGGTGGAGTTGAGCTGATAGGTGAGCAGAAGTTTCTCGTCATCATTACGGGTAGCATTACCCGTCACC
>CAMWIF010000392.1 GCA_947174225.1 uncultured Porphyromonadaceae bacterium
ATCACATATAGTCTGAATCAGATATAATCTATAATCAGATATAGTCTAAAAGAGGTTGATAATATGAAAATTTTTATGGCAGATAATATTTTACAGAGAATAGCGGCCACGAAACGTCGTGAGGTTGAGGCAATGAAGGGTGTGATTCCTGAAGGGCTGATGAGGAAGTTGGCAGTTGCTTGCGGCCGTGAGCCATTGGATATGAGCGGCAGTATAAGGCTTAGTCCGGTAGGGATTATAGCCGAGCATAAACGCCGCTCTCCTTCAAAAGGTGAAATCTCCCCGATGAGCGACGTGGACACTGTGGCGCGTATGTACGCATCAAACGGGGCGGCTGCGATGTCGGTGCTCACCGATACCCCTTTCTTCGGAGGTAGCCTTGAAGATTTGGCAGTGGCACGTAAAGCTACGCCTACACTTCCGCTTCTTCGGAAAGAATTCATTGTAGATGATTACCAGATATATCAGGCTCGTGTATATGGTGCTGACGCGGTGTTGCTCATAGCCTCTATGATTAGCGGTGAGGAAATACGCAGGATGAATGACTTGGCGCATAGCTTGGGTATGCAGACGCTTGTGGAGCTACATATGTTGGATGAACTGAAATCATTGCCCTCTGATGCAGATATGGTAGGGGTCAACAACCGCGATCTGACCTCGTTCAATACGGATTTGAGGAATGCATTCGATATGGTTGCGTCCCTGCCGGAGAAGATGGTGAAAGTGGCAGAAAGCGGCATCAAGACTCCGAAAGATATGCAACGGCTCAAGTCAGTGGGATTCAACGGTTTCCTGATAGGGGAGGCATTTATGTCTACGCCCGACCCCGGAGTGAGGTTGCGTGAGTTTATTGCCACCGGTAATTCGTAATTTCACGCGAGTTTATTGTCACCGGTAATTGGTAGTGTCAAAGGAGAGTGTAGTCGCATTTGGCAATATTATATTTGATTTAGGTATTGTATTGATTTACAGGTAAAAGATAAACTACAAGTAAAAGATAAATTGTAGGTAAATATAAATTATAGGTAAATGAAGATAAAGGTTTGTGGTATGAAAGATACCGAAAATATAAAGCAAGTCGCGGCTCTCAGTCCGGACTATATGGGATTCATCTTCTACGAGCGTTCACCACGTTACTGCGGAGGATTGTCACCGGCAGTTGTAAAGGACTTGCCGGAGAATGTGAAGCCGGTGATGGTGAGCGTGGATATGACAGAAGATGAGATTATGAGGATAGCGGAGCGGTATGGATTCGGCATTGTGCAACTTCACGGACACGAGTTGCCGGAACTCTGTTTCAGTCTGCGCAGCCGTGGATTGAAAGTGGTGAAAGCTGTCGGTATGCGCTCCGCTTCCAACTTGGATATTTTGCGCGAATATGGTGGTGCGGTGGACACATTTCTGCTCGACACTCTCTGTGCCGCCAAAGGAGGCTCAGGCAAGAAGTTTGACTGGAGCATACTCGATTCTTATGACCTTCCGGAAGATTTCTATCTGAGTGGAGGAATCGGACCGCAGGATGTAGAATCCTTAAAACAGCTTCATCATCCTCGATTTGTGGGTATTGATCTCAACAGTCGGTTTGAAACATCTCCGGGTGTTAAGGATGTAGAGTTACTTCGAAATTTTATAAACGAAATAAAAACAGCATAGAATATGAATCGACTTAGCAGATTATTGGAAAAGAAAAGCGAGAATTTACTCTCAGTATATTTCACAGCCGGGTTTCCGAAACTCGATTCCACGGGTGAAGTGATTGATGCACTGTGTAGGGGAGGGGTGGATATGATCGAGGTGGGTATACCATTTTCCGACCCTATGGCAGACGGACCCGTGATACAGAACAGTGGCACTGTTGCTCTGCGTAACGGAATGACCTTGCGCATCCTTCTTGATCAGGTGGAGGAGGCACGTAAACGGAATCCAGATGTGCCTTTCATAGCTATGGGCTATCTGAATCCTATTATGCAGATGGGAGCGGAGAATTTTTTCAGACGTGCCAAGGAGGTGGGTATAGACGCAGTGATAATTCCCGACTTGCCATTTGATACCTATATGGAGGAGTATAAGGAACTGAGCCGTAAATACGACTTACCGATGATTATGCTAATCACTCCCGAAACTTCCGAAGAGCGAATACATCTGATTGACGACCATTGCGACGGTTTCATTTATATGGTTTCCGCTGCCTCCACCACCGGCGCACGTGACCGCTTCACCGATGAGCAACTCGCCTATTTCAAGCGAATCAACGCTATGGACCTGAAGCATAAGCGTCTTATCGGTTTCGGCATCTCGAACACCACAACCTTCGACGAGGCGTGCCGCTACAGCAGCGGAGCCATAATTGGTTCGCAGTTCATCAAATGCCTTGCCTCAGCCCCCACACCCAACTCAGCCGTAAACGACCTCCTGACCCGAATCAACCGCAAATAGCTCTGTAAATCAGTTACAACTTAGGTGAATAGATTACGACTTAGAAGAACAGGTTAGGTATGTATATTGGATTTAGAAGAATAAGTTGCAAGTCAGGTAAATAGGTTACGACTCAGAAGAATAGATTGTAACTTAGATAAATAGATTACCACTTAGAAGAATAGATTGTGGGTTGGAAGAATAGGTTGCAAGTTAGACGAGAGTAGAATTAAGAGCCAAATGCAGAAATGCCGTGCCAAATCATAGCACGGCATTATTTTTTGAAGCTTCCTAAGTTGAAAAAATTACTCTTGCATCGCTTGATTTTCCCTTACCCTTAGAAGTTATTGCCATTCTAATTTTTCTGACTCCTGGCAAAATTTCTACCCCTAAAAAGGGATTCTTTTAAGATCTTTTTACGTGAGTTCGGGATAAGGTTGGCCAATATCGGCTTTTAGCAGACACAAAGGATCCCCTGTAGACAGTTACTGACTACATCACTCAGAATTCAAAACAGACAGAAT
>CAMWIF010000393.1 GCA_947174225.1 uncultured Porphyromonadaceae bacterium
GCTCTTTAGAGAATGAAAATCTCTCGTCCTAACCGATAGACGAATGGACCGACACTATCCTTTTATCAGCTGCACCAATGCAACCTGAAGCCGGCGCATACTGAAGGAAATATTTTCTATCGCTGGCCGTCACTGGCCGGCAATTTTAAGCGAGCTTGTCAATGTGCTTGCAAAGGCCGCTGCAAAGGTTGGCAGCCTTATTCTTGGAGATGATGTTCTTGCGGCCAAGACGCTGAAGAAGAGCGTTAACCTTATTGTATGCCTCAGTAGCCTCTGCCTTGTCAGTCATCTTGCGCACGCGGCGAACTGCGTTACGGGCGGTCTTTGCCCAATAGCGGTTCTCAAGTCTCCTTTTCTCCGCCTGGCGAATTCTTTTTAATGATGATTTATGATTTGCCATCTTAAAAATTGATACTTTGTCGTAGTTTTATTAATATTGGTAGCCCATAGCAGAGTCGAACTGCTCTTTAGAGAATGAAAATCTCTCGTCCTAACCGATAGACGAATGGGCCACGAATAAGCAACTGCACAATTCACATATGTGTTGGGTTACTGCGCATTTTGCGACTGCAAAGTTACTACTCTTTAATTTAACTTCCAAATTTTTCCTGCTAAAAACTTAATATTTTTTTATCTTTGTCCATTTTATGCCTCTTTTCATCCTTTTTTATCCCGTTTTTATACCCCTTAATCCCCTTTTTATTCCCTTTACCCTCTTTTTTGCATCCTCATTTTAACTTTATTTCCTTTTTCCGCGTTTCTCTGTTGAAGAGCCAAAGCTTCCAAAATTCTTCTCCGGCTGCGCTCTTTGTCCACTTTCCTGACACTGATACTTTCATTGCCTATGAAAATTTATTGCAAGAACACCCAGACTTATGTCTCCGTAATCGGCGGAGAAAAAGTGATAGACATCATCCCAAGGCTCAGAAAGGAACTTCCTTTCACCCCGATCTGCGCAATGGTCAATAATAAGACAGAAGACCTTTGCTTTCCGCTCTTCTCTCCGAAACAAGTAGAATTTCTACCCGCCTCTGACCCCCTCGGACGCAGGGTGTATGTGCGCTCCCTATGTATGATGCTCTACAAGGCTGTGCTCGATGTGCTCCCTCACACCACGCTTTCGATAGAACATTCAATGTCGTCAGGACATTATTGTCGGATACTGCGCGACGGCGTGCCCGTGAAAATAGATGAGAATACTGCCCGAATGCTCCTCGACACGCTACAAAGACTTTCTGACTCCGACATTCCATTCCGTCGCAAGGAGCATCTCACCAAGGATGTGATAGAGGTGTTCCGTCGCCAGGGACTCGACGAAAAGGTAACGCTCCTTGAATCTCTCCATGAGCTTTACACCAAGTATTACCGCTTAGGCGACACCGCTGACTCGTATTATGGACCTCTCGCACCCAGCACAGGCTTTATACGCGAGTTCGACATACGTCCTTATAAAGACGGTTTTCTTCTTTTCGCTTTCTCTCCGGAAAAGACCGACGAGACGCTGCGCCAGAAACCACCGCAGGAGAAGATGTATAAAGCATTCACCGACCAGCTGCTCTTCAACCGCGTCATACAGGTGAAGAATGTGGGCGACCTTAATATGGCTGTAAAGAACTGCCGCACCGCAGAACTTATCAATGCGGCTGAGGCTATGCACGATAAGCTACTCGGACGCATAAGCGACGAGATAGCTGACCGCAGAAAGGAGGGTGGCGCAGGAATTGTAATGCTTGCCGGTCCATCATCATCCGGAAAGACCACCACAGCGAAACGTCTCGGCATCCAGCTAATGACAAACCTAATCGTGCCGAAGCTAATCTCTCTTGACGATTATTTTGTAGACCGTGATCGTACGCCGCGTGACGAGACAGGAGATTATGACTATGAAAGCCTTTATGCACTCGATTTGGAACGCCTTAATTCCGACCTGTCACGCTTACTTCGTGGCGAGGAGATTAATCTTCCGACCTATTCATTTGAGTTTGGCAAACGCATAGAGCGTGAGCGTCCGCTTCGCTTAGAGCAGAATGAGATTCTCCTGATGGAAGGTATCCACGGATTGAATCCTGAGCTTACCCGTGCTATCAATCCTGACAAGATTTTCAAGGTCTATGCCTCAGCCCTAACCACGCTGAAAATCGACAACCACAACTGGATTTCGACAAGCGACAACCGCCTGCTGCGCCGTATCGTGCGCGACCATAAGTATCGCCATATCTCAGCTATCGACACTATACGCAGATGGCCAAGTGTAAGGCGTGGGGAGGAGAAATGGATTTTCCCGTTCAGCGAGAACGCGGATGCCACATTCAATTCATCGCTCATCTTCGAGATAGGAGTAATGAAACCGTATGCAGAGCCGTTGCTCAGGGAGGTGCCCAAAGACCTTGAGGAGTATGCCCAAGCATATCGTCTGCTTCGACTGCTCAGCTGCTTCGAGCCGATTCCCGACAGTCAGATTCCTACGACATCGCTCCTACGCGAATTTCTTGGCGGCTCCTCATTCCATTACTAAAATAAAACAGTTCATTAAAATATACTCCTTGGTTAAGCGACTGGTATCGCTCAACCAAGGAGTTTTTGACTAAAATTCTGCACAAGAAATCGCTTAAAGTTTGTCTGTGGTTTCGATTAGCCAGGGGGTGGTGAGGGTGCGTGTCTTGGTGGAGAAGTTGGCGGCGATCAGGAAGATGGTGCGCGGGTCTACACCGAAGCGTCCGGCATAGTCCTTCTCGTGAATCTGCTCCATCGCCTCCTCAACGCTACCGTCTACCTTGAACTCGAAGATGTAGACATATGCCGGGGTGTCTATCTGCATATCGCAGCGTCCCAGACTCGAATGTATCTCTGTCCTCACCGTCAGACCGACCATCTTGCAAACGGTCGCCATCATGTTCTGGAAATGGATCTCCTTGTTCGCCTCATGGCTTGACTCCGT
>CAMWIF010000394.1 GCA_947174225.1 uncultured Porphyromonadaceae bacterium
TCAAGACAAGTCTGTATCCACTCGTGAACTTGGCTCGGGAGAGACGATGAGCATGATGAAAGAAAACCATAACATAGAAAAGCGTCTCGACTGCTTTTATCGGGACGCTTTTCAGTTATTTGTAGGTTTCACATTATTTTCTAATTCTTCCCAAGTCGGGGATTGCTGCGCCTTTTGTGCCGGCGATGCAGAAGGGCTTGCCCTCCTCGAAGAAATGACGACGGAAAAGCTCTGCGTCGATGCCCGATGGTCTGTGGATACTGACCTGTTTACTCTTGGCAAAATCGACAACATCAAACAATTCCATCGTGATGCTGGGTAACAAGTGTCATACTTGAAACTGTCTTAACAAAATCCTTTGCCTGAGGATACAATATGTCGTATAGTTCTCTATCACAGTACACAAAATCCTCATAGTCTCCAGCCTGGCGATTTTCAAATAATTGTTGGTATATACGCCCGTACTTATTGTCTAAGCGTCCAGCTTTTACAAAATGAAGTCCAAGCATGTTTTTGATTCCTTTATGGGTAGAAGCATCTAAATTATTAGCTAACATCAAAGCCGAGGCAGCATAATAACAGGCATAGTAAAGTCTGTTGACGGCAGCATTATAATACTTTCCTCTTGCAATGTAATCCGCCTCTTCAAGTGTTTCTTTCGATCTTTGGAGACGATAATGGATAAAGTCTTTGATACTACCTGCGTCTAACGATGTTTTCATATTTCTATACCTTCATTTATTACATTGACAGTAAATGGAGTATTACGAGCATAAAAGACCTTTGGGACAAGTATCAAGGGAGAAATATCCACTCCAAGGCGTAAAGACAAATCATACAAGTGGCCTGATATATCGAGCTTTCGACTCACAAATTCTCTTCCCTGGTAAGAGTCGGGTAAAAGAATTAGAAGATCTATATCCGAATCGGCACTTGCCTCTCCTCTTGCTTGTGACCCGTATAGAATCGTCTTGGCGTCCGGTGCAACTTGCCCTAACACTTTCTTAATATCTAATATGATGCTGCCTATATTCATAATCAGTTATCTATTATTTAACAATCCATATATCTAATTGACAATAGGGTTATTTCATAATCCGGTCAGAGGTTGCCGCAGGGGGTTATTTCATAATCTGAGTCGACGGGATGCAGGGGATGCCCATATTCTCTATGTCGTAGATATTGGCTTTTGCCACCTCCTCCGTGGCTGCCGAGCAACAGTCAGTCACTACGGTGGTGTTGTAATCAAGACCCATGGAATCTACCGCTGTGGCACGTATACAGTTGGGATACTGTGTGCCGGTGATATATATGTTTTTCGCACCGAGTCCACGGAGTATAATATCAAGGTCTGTGCCGAAGAACGCGCTGAAACGCTGTTTTGTCACCTTTATGTCGCCCGGTTGCGGTGCGATCTCATCGGGGATTGCTGCACCTTTTGTGCCGGCTATGCAGAAGGGCTTGCCCTCCTCGAAGAAATGACGACGGAAAAGCTCTGCGTCGATGCCGGATGGTCTGTGGATACGGTAGATGTAGATTACCGCCCAGTCGTTTGCGCGACCGAAGTCAAGGAATTTCTTTATGGTAGGGAGGGTTTCGTAAGCCCCAGCCACTCTCATGGGCGAATCGGGCAACACCCAGTCGTTTTCCATATCCACCACCAGAATCACATTTTCCGCATGCGTCAGCATACCGTCTATCTTCTTTGCTGCTTCCATTTTCTATAATCAATTTATTAAATTCGCCGAATAAAGTCGGCTTTTACCAAAGGGGCTCTAATTTACCCTCTATATTAATAACGACCTAACAACTCTATCAGTTCATATCTTCCCCACTACAATCCCAAATAAGAAATAGCTTATCCCTATTTGAAAAATGCGGAGGTGTGATGTTTTTACTGACTTTTGAGTATTTCAAATAATTTTGCGCTTTGATGAGGGTTTAGGAAGGGGCTTTTATCATATTGCGTAGCCCATTTTTTACTGATTTTTGAGTATTGCTCACCTGAGACGATGGAAGTAATTTTGCAGTCGAAAAAATAAATCTGCAATGAATCTTTATAACGTCTCTCGATTTCTTGTTGCTCCTTTTCTAATGATGCCCTCTCTTATAGCATCTGCTTCCGATAATATAACTACCCAATCTATTGCTAGTAATAGCACACAATCTACTGGCTCTTATGCCGGGGCTAATGATTATGACCATATGGCTTTGGAGAATATCCGGGAGAAGATTTCCGCTTGGAGCCGTCTTCACGTTGGCGGCTACGGCGAGGTGGCTATGTCGCGCAACTTCTACAGCGATAATTATCTTCGCTACTCGGAGCCTGAACGCTACAAGCATAGCGCAAGTCACGGACGTTTCGACCTTCCCCACGTCGTGATTTACCTCGGCTACGATTTCGGCAAAGGATGGTCATTCAGTTCTGAGATCGAGTTTGAGCACGGCGGACCGGAAGCGGCTGTGGAAATCGAGACGGAAGAGGCAGGTGAATATGAAACCGAAGTGGAACGTGGCGGTGAGGTTGCTCTTGAGCAGTTCTACATCCAGAAAGAGTTTATGCCACAGCTCAAACTCCGCGCCGGTATGCAGGTCGTGCCTGTCGGTGCCACCAACGCACATCACGAACCTAACCAATTCTTCGGAGTGTATCGTCCGGAGGGTGAGAACACGATAATGCCCTGCACCTGGCACGAAGTCTCCGTATCACTGAGCGGACGTGCAGGGAAATGGTCATATATGGCAATGTTCCTCCCCGGTCTTGACTCTGAACGCTTCGGCAACCAATCTTGGATTCACGACGGCTCTGCTTCCCCTTTTGAATTTAAGATAGCTAACTCGTATGCCTTCGCCGGAAGAGTTGACAACTACAGTGTGAAAGGTCTCCGCATATGACTCTTATACACATATACGAT
>CAMWIF010000395.1 GCA_947174225.1 uncultured Porphyromonadaceae bacterium
TAGCACGGGCTGCGCCATCATATTTACGAACTACCCAAAGAGCATCCTCATCAACTACTATATCCTTCACATTCACGTCAAACGGGAATGAAAGGAAGTACCAACGATTTCTATAGAGATTCATTTTCACCTCTACCTTATCGGCAGTAACTGTAGACTCAGGAATAATTGTGGAACCTGCATAACAGTTATCGTATCTCCATATACCAAGCTCTGAATCCCAATAATCATATGCAAAAATTGCGGCCTGAGAATAAGCACTCAGATTCAGATCAGTAGAGCGATCTACAGTGAGATGTCCATAACCAACGTAGTTATCTTGGTCAAGACGATACATATTCAACTCAGCCTTTTCAGCCACTCCCTTGTCGGATTTAAGAGTAAGCTCTCGATCAAGATCAAGCACCTTAAGATCATCAGGAAGAGGCTCAACGTTAGCGAAATCAACCCAATAGTCGCTAAGAAGATAGTCATTAATTGTCAAAGAGGGCACATAAAGTATCGTGTTTGACATATCAGTACCATAGAAACCATTCTGTGTATACGGATAAAGTATATTACACTCCACTGCTTCAGGACGATTTCCTTGGAAAGCATCGTCATCGATATAGACAACATCTTTCGGTATAACTATCTTGGTTATTCCCGGATTATATGCAAAAACCCAATCATTCAGTCTGGTGACTTTAGAGGGGATAACAAGTGTACCTGTGAGATTTGCACTTCTGAAAGCGCTATTTCCCAACTCACGGACGTTTTCACCAAATACGACCGAACCAAGAGGGGTGTTAAGGAATACGTCTGTACCGATAACCTCTGCTGCAGAAAGGTCGATATTAGAGATTCTTGAATTGTTAAAAGCAAAATTATCCAACTTCACAACATGGCTAAGATCTAATGATTTAATGCCACTCTCTGCAAAGGCATATTCACCGATTTCAACTAAGCTCTCAGGCATATTTATAGAAGAGAGACTTCTACACTTATTGAAAGCATAGTTATCAATAGAAGTTATACCTTCGGGAAGGATTACTTCACGGAGATATTTAAGACCATTGCATCCGCCTACAGAAGCAAGACCGGTAGTGCCGGAAAGGTCAAGTTTCTCAAGACGGGGAAGACGACGAATCATGCGAAGGTCAATCTCATTGGGTGTACCGGTAACAACCAACCAACGAACACTATTCAGATTCTCGATAAGTGAAGAAACCTCCTCAGCTAATGTACCCGGAGTAGCCACATTTACGGTCACCGGAGTAGCTTCTGCCTCCGACCACAAAATGTAGTCCTGATCACCCAAAGCCTCAGCATAATTATCAAACGCAGTATCCGGAACATAAATATTCACATTATTACCCGCATTGTCATATAAGCGGATATCAGGCACATTCTCGGAAACAAAATGGAAGTTATAATTTCCATTGAAGCCTCCTCCGTTCCAGAGTGCATAAGTAACAGAAGATGGCACATAGATATCTGTCAGATTGCTACAATTAGGGAAGCAAGTTTCCTCATCATTATGGTAACACAGATCTAAGCTGGCTACCTCCAGCACTCTGAAAGCATACCAATCAGGATTCGTTACATATACCTTCTCCGGAATGTTAATTGACTTCTCATTAGTTATAGCTCCACGGAAAGTTATTGCACCATAATTAGGCTCATCAAAAGCATATGTAACGCCATTTTCATCCGTACCACTCCACGAAGCATTAACCACACCTTCTACTCCCTCAGTTATCAAAAGAGCATCAAGGTCAGCGATAGCATTCTCCATAACAGCCTTAGGATCTTCTCCCTCTGCCACAACTAAACAAGCATCCTCAGGGAATGCGGCAGCATAAGCTTCCTTAGCACTCTCCGGTACAGAAATCACATAACGTGGACGCACACCCCAATAAGCATTACCGCCATCAAGATAAATCGATTCCGGAACTGCCTCAGAGGTGAAGTGGAAGTTGTATTTGCCAGGCATCTCACCGGGATGGAATTCAGCATGCACAATGCCGGAAGGCAAATAGATGTCTTTTAGATTATCACATCCGGGAAAACCGGTATACTCATCATTGTAATAATCAAGGCAGAAGCGAGTAACCGGCCGTACTTCCAAAGCATATATGTCAGCATTAGCAAAACATACGTTCTCAGGAACAACTATAGAAGCAGCATTGGTAACAATGCCTCTCAAAGTAATACCATCATATTCCTCAAATCCGAAGGTATTGCCGTCCTTATCTTTACCGGCCCATGTAACAATATTGATGCCGGACTCACCGTTGTCATCAGTAATAGCAATGGCATTTGTATCAGCTATCTCCTGTTCAAAAGCAACTTTCGGATCAGTACCTTCAGCCACGACCATAGCGGAATGGCCCATAAAAGCATCCTTATAGGCAGCCTCAGCTCCTTCGGGAGCAAATACTACATAGCGACCATTGTCAGGTATTTGCAAGTCAATGTAGCTTGGTGCTGTCACTGAAGTAAAATGGAACTGCGGATTCTGCAAATCTCCACTCCAATTTATATACACGAAACTCTCTATCTTATCATTAAGAGTCCACTCCCTAAAGTCGGACATGGAACCTAACGGGTTCACCATCCAATAATCATCAGGATGAATATAGACTTTTGTGACATCCATAGAAATGGTTTCGTCCCACTGATTATACTCACCTGTCTCATCATTCCAGTCCTCATGGGAGACAACGATATTGATAGCATCGGGCACAGTGATTGAAGTCTCAGAGGTTTCCACCCCTATAAGGCTACATTCAGAAGACTCCAAAGAAACATTGAAGAAGTAACGGTTATTAGCCTCGTCCCATCCTTCATAGATGTCACTCCATCCATCGTAGTTGGTGACATCGAGTGTAGCGGCTCCTGCCGGCAACGCGGCTAACGCGAAAGGCGCGAG
>CAMWIF010000396.1 GCA_947174225.1 uncultured Porphyromonadaceae bacterium
ATGTATTGTTAGGTCGCCCCCGTTCCCTCCAAGAGCGAGGGTACCCATCAGTCCGGGAAGACCGAATACGTGGTCACCGTGAAGATGGGTCAAGAATATGTGGCGCAGACGGGTAAACGGGAGACGCTGACGCATCATGCCGAGCTGCGCACCCTCGCCGCAATCAACCATAAAGAGGCTTCCGCGATGATTGATGACCGTGGAAGATGGCTGATGACGCAGCGAGGGGCGGGCAGAGCCGCATCCGATTGTGTGGATTGTGAAATTCAATATTTGAGGTTTTCTATTTGATAATCTTTAGCAAGACCTCCGGCACCGGTTTCCTTGTAGAGGGAGGGGAGATCGTGACCGGTCTCTTTCATAACCTTCACCAGTTTGTCGAAACTTACACGGTGATGGCCGTCGGAGAATGTTGAATATATATTTGCATCAAGGGCGCGGGCTGCTGCATAGGCATTGCGCTCGATACAGGGTATCTGAACAAGACCGCACACAGGGTCGCAGGTCATACCGAGATGGTGTTCGAGACCCATCTCAGCCGCATATTCTATCTGGGCAGGTGTTCCGCCGAAGAGTTGGCAAGCTGCTCCCGCTGCCATTGCACAGGCTACACCGACCTCACCCTGACAACCCACATCGGCACCGGAAATGCTGGCGTTATGCTTGACGACGTTGCCGATAAGTCCGGCGGTGGCGAGTGCGTGGGTCATTTCAAGATCGGAGAAGTGACGTGATTTCCAAAGATGGTAGAGCACGGCAGGTAGCACACCGCAACTTCCGCAGGTGGGCGCGGTAACAATCATACCGCCAGAGGCATTCTCTTCGCTCACGGCAAGCGCGTAGGAGAACACAAGACCGCGTGAACGGAGATTATCGCGGTAGCCTTCCGCACGCATATAGTAGGCACGAGCCTTACGACGCAAGTTGAGTGGACCCGGAAGACGGCCGTCAGTGGCAAGACCACGCTCCACGGCATTCCTCATTGTGTTCCACACTTCGAGAAGGAAGTCGTTTATCTCTTTCCCTTCGCATTGATCCACATACTCCCAGTAGCAGCGTCCGCTGCGCTCGCAGTAGTCCATTATCTCAGAAAGGGTATTCTTTGTATATACTTTGTCACCTCCCTCTTTTTCAAGACCTTCGCCTTCTATAGCACCGCCGCCGACACTATAGACAGTCCATTCGTCAAGGGTCTTGCCGTCGGCATCGAGAGCACGGAACAACATTCCGTTGGGATGATAGGGGAGGAACACTTCCGGTTTCCAGATAAGTTTTACGGGATGTCCGGATTTCTCCAGAGTGTCAAGGATAGCTACGTCGGTCATATGGCCCTTGCCCGTAGCTGCGAGACTTCCGTAAAGTTCAACTTCAAACGCCTCAGCCTCAGGATGGCGGCTAAGGAAATGCTCGGCAGCCTTACGTGGGCCCATAGTGTGGCTTGAAGAGGGCCCTGTGCCGATTCTATAGATTTCTTTAATCGATTTCATGGTGAGTTGGTTTTGACACTGCAAAATTAATGCTTACCGTCGGATTTCACCCAATTTTCAGCAAATTTTATTCACAAATCATCAATTAGCTCGGAGAAAAACCTGAGTTTATAACATTTAATTATCTTTTTCCGCTACCTGTGATTTTGGATTAGCTTTTCAGTGTCAGAATAACGTTGGGATAATTGATTAGCCAAGTATTTTTGCACCCATTAGTGGTATTGTCAAAAAATTCATTTTATGGCATCTGTAAAAGTAAAGTTCCGTCCTTCGACTGTCCCTGATCATGAGGGCACAATCTATTATCAAATTATTCACGAGAGAAAGCAGCGACAGCTTTTTTCCAATTACCATATATTCCCTACTGATTGGGATGAGAGGCGTTCGAAAGTGAAGGTCCCTCGGTTGGGTGACCGCATAACGTTTCTTCTTTCAATTCGTGAACGTATACGCTGGGACATGGAACGGCTGACCAAGATTATTCGTGGTTTAGAGGACGCTGGATTTGACTATACAGTAGGGGATGTGGTTGATGAGTTTAACCGATATACTAAGGAGTATTCCGTATTTAATTTTATGGAAAGCATAATTGTAGAGCTAAGACAGAACGGCAAAATCCGCACTTCGGAAACCTATAGGGCAGCCCTCAATAGTTTCAAGAAGTTTCGAGATAGTGAGGACATAATGCTTGATTGCCTTAATTCAAGACTTATGGTGGCATACGAAGCGTGGCAAAAGAGCAGGGGTATCAGTGCTAATACAATCTCTTTTTATATGAGGATACTTAGAGCAGCTTATCATCGGGCAGTTGAAGAGGAGATAACTGAAAACCGTTATCCATTCCGACATGTGTATACCGGTATAGATAAAACTGTAAAACGCGCTCTTCCTTTAGTAACTATCAAAAAGATAAAGGCATTAGACTTGTCTCTATTTCCTGAGCTTGATTATGCCCGGGATATGTTTATGTTAAGTTTTATGCTAAGGGGAATGAGTTTTATAGATATGGTTTATCTGCGTAAAGTGGATTTAACCGATGGTCACATCACTTACCGTAGACGCAAGACAGGTCAGCAGCTTACTATACAGTGGACAAAGGAGATGCAAAGGGTGGTTGATAAATATCCTGAGAATGACAGTGAATATCTTTTGCCTATTGTGCAAAGTGCCAAGGCAAATGAACGAAACGTCTATCGCAATGTAGGGTATAACATCAACCAAAATTTGAAAAAGGTAGCTGAAAAAGTCGGTATAACCATATCGTTGACGTTATATGTTGCTCGGCATAGTTGGGCTTCCATTGCCAAAGCGCAGGGTGTGCCTTTATCAGTGATTAGTGAAGGTATGGGTCATGATTCGGAAACTACCACACAAATTTATCTTGCCTCCCTCGAGTCCTCAACCGTAGATGACGCCACCAGCATGAT
>CAMWIF010000397.1 GCA_947174225.1 uncultured Porphyromonadaceae bacterium
AGCCTATGCAGCGCGTTACCCCGATTTGTCGGAGGTCTGCTTCCTTTTCCCTAACAAGAGAAGCGGTACATTCTTTCTAAACTATCTTAAAAAGGAGTATCACCGTCATTCTGTGCTTGCTCCTGAGGTGAAGACAATCACTGACCTTGTAGGCGACCTGTCTCAGCGTGTGGTGGCGTCGCGCATAGATATGCTTTTTATGCTGTATCAATGCTACAGGGAGCATTTGGGACTGCCTCTTATAGAGGAGGAGAATGACGAGGGGATAAGTTTCGATTCGTTTGCCGGCTGGGGTGAGACAGTGTTGTCTGACTTCAACGAAGTGGATCTGTATCTGGTCAATACTGCCGAGATATTCAAAAATGTGAAAGATTACCGTGAGATTACCTCCACATTCCTCACCGAAGAGCAGCGTAAGGTGATGGAGGAATATTTCGGGCATACCGATATGGGCGACCCACGCAGCTTCTGGAAGAATTTCGACGGCGACGAGAATAAACTATCCGAAGTGAAGCAGAAATTCCTTCACCTGTGGAGGATAATGAGTCCGCTATACGACCGTTTCAAGGCACGTCTTGAGGAGGAGGGGCTGACTACTGTGGGGGGAATGTACCGGCAGGCTGTGCAGCGGCTTCAGCAAGAGGGCAGGGAAGCATTGCCGTATAAAAAAATCGTGGCGGTGGGTTTCAATGCCCTCAGCACTTCAGAACAGACTATCTTCAGCGAGTTGAGAGATTGCGAAGGATATGAGGGCTATGATGCCTTTGCCGATTTCTTTTGGGATGCCACCGGACCTGTGCTAAGCGGCGATGTAAATTCCGCTTCGAAGTTCGTGAGATCAAACATAAAGTCGTTCCCATGTCCCGACTGGGCATTGCCGGCGTTGAAACTTAGCGACACTGATAAATTGCCTGACAGCTTGCGCGTGGCAGCCTCCCCGTCAAATTCCGCACAGGTCAAGATTGTGGGAAATATGCTTAGTGAGCTGAGTAAGAGTCTTCCTGCCGAAGCATTTAAGGATGGTAAGGTGGCAGTGGTATTACCCGATGAGAATCTGCTCCTTCCGCTCCTTTATTCGCTGCCTGACGGAATGGGCGATGTGAATCTCACCATGGGGTATCCTTTACGGCTCACATCGGTGGTGCCTTTCGTGTCACTTTTAAGGAAGCTCCTTTATAATATGAGGAATACCGGGGGGAACGTGTCTTTCTACAACCGTGACCTTCGGCTGCTCCTTGCCCATCCCTTTTCCCACGTATTGTTCTCAACGGCTCTCGTAGAGCAAATTCTGCGCTACATCACAGAGTATCATAAGGTGACGGTGAGCCTTGATGAGCTTCGGACAATTGCCGGAGAGAAAATCGATCTGCTGACAGGACCGGATAAGAATGCTACCCCGGAGGCTGCCTTAGCTTATCTGGACTCCATCCTTGAAAAAGTTATGGGAGGTCTGCCCGCTTTTGAAAAGGCTATGGTGAAGTCGCGCCTTGAGATCTCACATATCCAGGTGTATCGTGATGCGTTGAGGAGATTGGGGGGTATATTGACCGAGTATGGTGTTAAGATGAAGCCCTCTACCGTCTACCGCCTTGCCGACCGTCTGTTGGCAGGGGAGAAGGTCGGTTTTGAAGGTGAACCCCTCACGGGCTTGCAGGTGATGGGTACGCTTGAGACTCGTTCAATCGACTTTGAGCACGTATTCATATTATCTGCCAACGAGCGGATACTCCCGATGAGGATGCGCACGCGCAGCTTTATCCCTGACTCCCTACGCCACGCCTACGGCATGCCCCCATCCAACTATGCTGAAGGTATATTCGCCTACTACTTCTATCGGATGATAAGCCGGGCAAAAGGTGTGACCATGATCTATGATGCCCGCTCAGGCGGAGGCATGAGGAACGGTGATGTTTCGAGATACGTGCTCCAGCTTCGTTATCTGTTTGCCAAAGACAAGCTCCGGGAGGAAGACTGGAAATTCATACTCACGGGTAAGGAGCCGCATACTCCTACTGTAGACAAGACCAAAGAAATCAGAGAAAAACTTGAGGAATTCAAGACGCCGGGAGGAAAGAACCTGTCGGCTTCGGCACTGCAGGCGTACAGGGAATGTCAGGTGAAATTCTTCTATAAGTCAGTCATGGGCTTATCTGACGATTCGGAGCCGTCTGATTTTATCGACGCACTCACTGTGGGCAATATCCTGCACGAGGTGATGCAGAAGGTTTATCTTCCCGATGAGAAAAGCAAAAGGATACTGTTGCCGCCGGTGACTGTCACCCGAGAAATGATAGACCGGCTGCTGGAAGACAAGGCGGGAATTGAGCGTCTTGTGCGCCGCAGCGTCAATTCCAAACATTTCCTTCTGAAAGGGGAGGAGCTTGACACACCGTTGACCGGAGCGGCTGAAATGGTTGCGGCACGCATAACCCAGCAGGTGGAGCGTGTGCTTAGGCATGACCGTAAGCTTACACCGTTTAATATATACGGTCTTGAGCTGACCGACAATTTCCGCGTGGCATTGCCAGGCGGAGAGGAGGTGAATTTCAGATTCGCTATCGACCGCTTGGATGAGATCTCTACAGGAGAGGGAAAGCGATTAAGGATAGTAGACTATAAGACCGGAAAAATAAAACTGAAAGCTAAGACCTTCGATGAGCTTTTCGACGGAGATCACAACAGCGAGCAGGTTTTTCAGCTTTTCACCTATGCGTGGCTCTTGGGAAAGAAGAGTGACGTGCCTTTCCCAACTGAGGATGTCAGGTTGGAAATATATAATGTGCCTGGTATTGAGAAGGAGGAGGTGAAGCTGCCAGAGATCGGAAAGAAAGATGAAGAGGGCAATATCTCCGGAAATCCTGAGAAGGTAGCTACATATAAGGAGTATTCGCAGGAGTTTGATAAGGGC
>CAMWIF010000398.1 GCA_947174225.1 uncultured Porphyromonadaceae bacterium
CATATTGTTTGTGTTTTGCGTATAGAGAGTTTTTATGCCTTGTCAACAATCAGTTTAGTCCTTGTGTCATATAGAGGATGATGAGAGTGGCGAGAAGTAGCGTTTCAAATATCAGTAGAATCTTGTGGCTTATCCAGTACCTTATCAATATATGGTTGAGTAAGACGTAGAGAAAATACAGTCCAAGCAATACCATCGTTACAAAGAACCATCCTAACGGTTTCACTGCAATGCCTATATTGCAGGCACAATAAGCGCTCAAGGCTATGAAACTGCCATAAAGATAGATGTAAACAACCGTTTTTTTGAGTATAGATAACCTATTTTTATGAAGCTTATAGATAGATATTCTATACAACCTGCTGATATTCTTACCGTCCAGTTCCATATTTTAATGAGATTTATAGCGTTTCAGGTATAGAATTATGAAAGTCCAAATTTAATTAAAAATTACAAATTCTCCAAATTTTATAAGTTTAACACAGAATTTTATTCAGATTCACCACATTTTTCTACTCACCATATCTTATTCCGACTCACCACGTTACTCTCAACGCCTAACTTTACACCTATTCTTATTCTAAAAATAATAAGGTTTCTTTTCTTAAAATAATGAGGTTTACCTTGCTTTTGACACCAAGTTGCATAAAGCATATTGTAATTTTGTATCAGAAAAAGAAAACAAAGAAATTATGATAGCTACAGAAACACTAAAACCATCCGGTGCTCACGGCAATTCTCATAGCCACGAACACCATAAACATAGTCATAGCCACGAACACCACGAGCATAGCCATAGTCACGGTCACTCTCACGAGCATTCCCACGGTGGTCAGGAATCATCTATGGTAAAGACTTTCATGCGTCCTGCCATCTCATTCGTAATGCTCATAGCCGGCGTGTTGATGAGCCATTTTGAATTCGCGCCTTTCGCAGCAAACCGTTGGGTGGAGTTCGCTTGGTATCTCATCGCTTTCTTACCTGTAGGAATCCCGGTAATCAAGGAGGCAATTGAAGGAATCGCCAACCACGACTATTTCAACGAGTTCACTCTTATGGTGATAGCCTGTGTAGGGACGTTCTGCATCTGGGAATTGCCGGAAGCTGTCGGCGTGATGCTCTTCTACTCTATAGGGGAGACATTGCAGGATATGGCTGTGGACAAAGCCACACGCAACATTTCCCGTCTGCTCGATGTGCGCGGAGAGAAAGCCACTGTGATTCGTGACGGGAAAAACCTGAGCGTTGACCCGAAGACTGTCAAGGTCGGAGAAGTTATCGAGGTGCATCCCGGTGAGCGTGTGCCACTCGACGGTACACTGGAAGGCTCTGACGGCATATTCGATACCTCAGCTCTCACGGGAGAGAGTGTGCCACGCGAAATAGCCGACGGCAAAGAGGTATTGGCAGGTATGATCTCGTCGCAGAAGACCGTACATATCAAGGTGAGCCGCGAATATGGACAGAGCGCACTCGCACGCATACTTGACCTGGTCAACAATGCCTCATCCCGTAAAGCTCCTGCCGAACTTTTCATCCGTAAATTTGCAAGGGTTTATACTCCGATAGTCATTGTTTTGGCAGCTCTCTTGGTAGCTATTCCGGCTCTTGTAAGTCTTGTGCATCCCACATTCGACTATGTATTCTCGCAGTGGCTCTACCGTGCGCTTGTCTTCCTCGTAATCTCCTGCCCCTGTGCCTTGGTAATCAGCGTACCTTTGGGTTATTTCGCCGGTATCGGTGCGGCATCACGCTTGGGGATTCTCTTCAAAGGTGGCAACTACTTGGAGGCTATAACCCGCGTCAACACAGTCGCTTTTGATAAGACAGGCACATTGACTACCGGTAAATTCAGTGTCACCACTGTTGAGAGTCCGGCTATAAATCGTCAGGTAATGTTAGCGTTGATGGCGGCAGCGGAATCAGGAAGTTCTCATCCACTTGCAAAGGCTCTTGTAGACCATGTATCTTCAAATGGCATTGACATTCCGAAGGTAGAGACTATGAAGGAGAAAGCCGGATATGGTACTATTGCTGAGGTTGACGGCAAGAGGGTTTTGGCAGGTAATCTTAAACTGCTGAAATCGGAGGGTATCTCCTACCCTGCCGCTCTCGACTCACTGACAGGCACAATAATTGCCTGTGCCATTGACGGTGCTTATGCCGGGCATGTCATACTCGCCGACACCATCAAACCGGATGCAGCCGCCACCGTGCGCCAACTTAACGCACTTGGCATAAAGGATGTGGTGATGCTTTCGGGCGATAAGAGGGAGATTGTAGCTGACTACGCTGCCAAGCTCGGTATTAAAGAGGCGCACGGAGAACTACTGCCACAGGATAAAGCGGAATATGTGGAGCGCATAGCTGCCACACCCGGAAAACAGATTGCCTTTGTGGGAGACGGTATGAACGATGCCCCTGTGCTGGCTCTGAGTAACGTGGGAGTTGCTATGGGTGGACTCGGTTCGGATGCTGCCATCGAAAGTGCCGACGTTGTGATACAGACCGACCAACCATCGCGCATCGCCACTGCTATCAAGATCGGGCGCACTACCCACACTATCATCACGGAGAATATCGTGGGTGCCATTGGTATAAAGGTGCTTATCCTGACCTTAGGAGCACTCGGTTATGCCTCCCTCTGGGCAGCAGTATTCGCTGACGTAGGTGTAGCGCTCTTAGCGGTGATGAACTCCATGCGCATTATGTGGAAAAGATACTGATTTTATTAGCCATACCAAACGAAATTGTAGTTAAGCCTAATTTTGTTTGGTATGGCTAATAAAATTATCCAAATATATGATTTTGTTTGGTACGATTAACAAAATATCAAATTCTATCTGTTTTGTTTGGTATACCTAACAAAAATCCGTAACTTTGCGCTATGGAAATAATCA
>CAMWIF010000399.1 GCA_947174225.1 uncultured Porphyromonadaceae bacterium
CCATGCCAGCAGGTCGAGACCGGCCTCCACGAGAGCACGCTGATAATTGCGCATACGTCCCACCCCCGACTCAAGACATTCCTTGAGCACAGGAATGGCAGACTGACCTAAGCCATAGATACCGCCACTCACGTATTTAATCCCATCCTCATATTTATCCAGGAAGCCCGTGATTCTGTTGTCGGCATCAGTGGCGACATAAAGAGGTTTCTCATCGTCGATAAAAGTAGTCACAGCCATAACACCGTCCACCTCCTGCGGAGCCTTCTCAAAAGCTTCCACATACTTGTGGAAATCCTCTTCACGGAAGATTGTGTCAACAGTGGTTATGATATACCTGCCTTTACCCTCCATTATCTTTGACAGCTCATAGAAGCTATGCATAGATGTCGGAGTGGTCTTCACCACGAGGTCAAAGCTGCAAGGAAGAGAAGGAGCAAGCTCCGTAAGAAACTCTGCTACCTCCTTCATCTCCTCATTGACTATAACACAAAGTGATTCGGCGCCACATTTGACAAATATGTCGATAAGTCTACCTATCATCGGACGACCGTCGATAGTTACCAATGGTTTTGGCAGGGGCACTCCCTCTTGCACAAGGCGCGAGCCTTGACCCGCTGCTATTATTCCGAAATTCATTGTTCTACAGTTTCTTTTGGGTTATTATCTGCCTCTGCCTTTTCCGGAGCCGGCTTAGTATCTTTCACTTGTCTTTCACGCGCCGGACCCCTGTCCTGACGCTCTCCCTTATCAGGACGTTCAGTCACAAGTTTACGGAGCGGATTCTCTGCCGACTCAAGAAAACGCCTACGACTACGCCAAATGTCAATAGCTTTATATATAGCCTCCCTCATAGATGTGGGATCAGCCATACCTTTCCACGCAATGCCAAAAGCCGTGCCATGGTCGGGCGACGTTCTGACAAAAGGCAAACCGGCAGTGAAATTCACCCCTTTTTCTCCGGCAAGAGCCTTGAAAGGGGCAAGACCCTGATCATGATACATAGCCACAATGCCATCAAACTTTCGATACTCTCCTGCACCGAAGAATCCGTCTACAGCATACGGTCCGAAAGCCAATGTACCGTTCTCACGTGCCTCGTTAATGGTCGGAATGATTATCTCCTGCTCCTCCGAACCGAGCAGTCCACCGTCGCCTGCATGTGGATTAAGGGAAAGCACTGCTATGCGAGGACGCTCAAATCCGAAATCTTGTTTCAACGAATGGCGAAGCGACTCTATAGCCGCGCTGACCGACTCCTTAGTGACCGACTCCGCCAACTTGGCAACCGGAAGATGAGTGCTTACAAGTGCTACCCTTATATAGTCGTCAAAAAGTATCATCCTCGCCTTGTAGCCCTCTCCCGCCATTGCCTCCAAATACTCCGTATGGCCAGGAAACCGGAACTCTTCACTCTGCACAGCCTCCTTAGAAATAGGAGCTGTGACGAGCACATCGATGTCGCCGGCATTCAAAGCCTTCATCGCAACATCGAGGGCAACCACCGCAGCCTTGCCGGACATCTCGGTAGGCTGACCCGGAGTATGCTCCGGCTCATTCTGATCAATCTCCACTATGCTGATGCGTCCCGGTTGGGCAGCGGCGGCATTAGGTGCCTTATAGAGACGTACCTCCTCGAGACCAAGTAGTTTACGCGCTTTTTCGGCAAGAGCGTGATAACCAAACACCACAGGAGTACAGATTTCTGTCATTCCTTCTTCTCCAAGCGCCCCGAGAATCACCTCGTAGCCTATACCGTTTATATCGCCGTGGGTAATACCCACTTTTATTGGTTGTGACATTGTTGCCTATTATTTATTTTTTCCTGCCAACATTCCGCAGGCTGCCATGATGTCTTCACCCCGTGAGCTTCTTATCGTGGCTGTTATACCTTTTGAATTAAGATGATTCCTGAACATCAGCATTCGCTCCTCGCTACAAGGTTTGAGTTCGGCGTCAGGAATCGCATGGAATCGTATGAGATTAACTCGGCAATCAAGATTACCGATTAGTCTGATAAGCTGGTCGGCATGTGCTATATCGTCATTCACACCCCTCCACATAATATATTCAAGCGACAGGCGTCTCTGATGGCTGAAATCATAGCCGGCAAGCATCTTCATCACACTTGAGATAGGGAATGCCTTCTGAGCCGGCATCAGTTGTCCGCGCTCCACAGGATCAGCGGTATGCACACTCACAGCCACATGGACCTGTGTTTTCTCAAGAAGGTCCTTAAGCTGCGGAAGCTTGCCAACCGTCGACACGGTAATGCGCTTCGGACTCCACGCCAATCCCCAAGGAGCTGTAAGGATTTCTATCACGGGCAATACCGCATCAAGGTTGTCAAGTGGTTCACCCATTCCCATAAACACCACATTCGTCAGCTCTGCCATAGGTTCTTCTCCTTTCGCAGGTGCCGGAGGGATACTTAGAATCTGATTTATGATCTGAGCCGGCGTAAGGTTAGCCTTGAAACCCATACGACCCGTGGCACAGAAGTAACAGTTCATTTTACATCCTACCTGTGACGACACACAGAGTGTGGCTCTGTCTTTATCGGGAATATAGACACTCTCTATATTGCGTCCGGCTCCCACATTGAAAAGATACTTTACCGTGCCATCTGACGATTTCATACGCGATGACGGTTTCTCGCGTCCTATCACATAATTTTCGGCGAGCCACTCCCGATTTTTCTTCGATATGTTCACCATCTCGTCAAAAGAGGTGACACGCTTCTTATATAGCCAATCAGCCAATTGCTTACCCACAAATTTCGGCATTCCTCCGGAAAGAGCCACCTTTGTGAGGCCGCCAAGTGTGAGGCCAATCAACGGAATCTTTGCATTGCTGTCTCTTATAAAAATCTGAACATGACGACGA
>CAMWIF010000400.1 GCA_947174225.1 uncultured Porphyromonadaceae bacterium
GGATTATAGAATAGTGGCTGTAAACAAAATTGGTGAAGATGGAGAATGGATGTCGGATAACGGGGCGTTGTCTTGCTATATCGCTTTACTTGTGATAGATAATACCCTTCAGTTGCAGCCTATGCCCAAGAGCGAGGAGGAAATGTATTATATCGATTACGGTGTTTGTACAATAGAGGGCATCACTTACCATCTCTATTCTGAGTATTTGAACAACCGTGCAGATGTCTTGATGTTTAATGAGAGCGAGCCGTATTCAGGTGATATCTATATACCCGATGAGATTACATATCTTAATATGCCATTCAAGGTTTTCCGTTCGTGCGATTTCTATGGCCAACCGGAGCTGATATCTCTTTCTACACCGGTAGGTGGCAATATAATCAGTGATTGTCCGCAACTTACCACTATAGATTTGAGAGAAGGAATTAAAGCACATTATGGCATTTATAATTGTCCTTCTTTGCAAGAGATGGTTTATCCGAAAACTGTTAGTGACATTACCACTCCTGAAAATTGTGAAAATCTCACTTCGCTTACTTTCAATAATAACCAAAAACTAAAACTCCGGCAGTCAGCCCAATCACCTTTATGGAACAATGCCATATTGCCGGCTCTTAGAGAGGTATATTTCAATGGAGAAGTGCCACCCTCGGTAGTCAATTGGGCAGATGAAGCTTTAACTGATATCGAACCTAACGAATCAGTTACAATTCATATACCCAATGGTACTCTGGAGGTATATAAGAATTCTGCTTTCAAGAACTGGAATCTCGAAGAACTCCCGGCTGCCTCTGATGGAAGCCTTCAGCACATTCGATGGGATTATTGTGGATTTGACGAAGATGCAAGCTGTGGAATTGCTGTAGGTCGTGGGGATAACGATGTGGAGTTCGCTATGCGTATTCCCGCAGACCACATCGCTCCTTATAAAGGTAATAAGATAACTGGTGTGGAATTTTACACTATGAGTCCGTCTACAAATGATTGGCATATGGAGGATGTGGAATATGTTTTTGTTACTACACCCGACGTTGATTATCAGGCAAAGGCTACGGTCAAAACTATCCGAGGCTGCTGGATGACGGTTGAGTTTGACAAGCCTTATATCATCAGCGGAGAAGATGTTTTTGTAGGTATCGGCAGACACGGTCAACTCGCAACCGATTGGGCTAATCTTTCAGTTGAGGACGATGGTCTTTGGATGAGAGTCATGGGCACGGATTATGCCGGTGGTGAGACAGGCTATTGGGAGAAAAACTGCGGCATGCAGGATTGGAATCATCCGTTGCCGATAAGAGCTATTATAGAGGGAGAGACACTTCCGAATGATATTCTTATCACTCAGATAGGTATGGCTGAAACTGACTCGGAGACACGTAGTATTGAAGCCAAAACTCCGATAAAGTCTCAAACAAAAGCTGATCGGGAAAATGATCTCAATAGTTGCTGGTTCACATTGCAGAAAGATTCAAACGGTAAACTTTACAATGCCTCTAAAATGCCAACTGATAAATTGACACGGAATGAAGCATTATCTGATGGTCATAAGGTATCGTTTAAATTGCGTAATCGCTCACCTCATCTTGTAAAGCAGGTCACCATAGATTGGGAACTTGACGGGGTGAAGCAAACTCCGGTTATTGTGCAGACTGCTCTGTTGAATAATTTTGAGGAGACAGCTACAGTTGATGTTCCAGACAATGTAGAAGGACGTAATCATATTCTTCAATTTGACGTAGTGGATATAGATGGGCACCCTGATGAGGTGGCAGCCAACAGCACCGTACAGTCTTCTTTTGTATCTAAGCCGAATGTATACTTCCCACGTAAGATTGTAATGGAAAAGGCTACCGGCACATGGTGCGGTTATTGTCCCAATGGTATAGTGACCTTTGAGCGTATGCAGGAAAGGTATCCTGACAACTTCATAGGTATTGCTGTGCATAGTGATGAGATGTATCCTTCTGACGGCAGCTATGAACCATTCCTTGAAACGGTGTCGAGCTTCCCTTCAGCACGTTTAAACAGAACACGTTGGCAAAACGTATGGCCATTTGATATGGATGATATGATTTCTACAGGAGTGGCTGCGGTCAAGGGTGAAGCTAACTTCACTGACGAAGGTGTTATGGTCGATACAAAAACAGTATTCGGCTTCTCTGATTCGAATTGTGATTACCGGATTTCTTTCGTTTTGGTGGAGGATAAGGTAGGACCTTACAGACAGGTTAATTATTTCTCTGATCCGACGGCAGATCATAATCCTGATGATTATATGGATTGGTGGATTCATCAGCCCTCTTCCGTGACCATGACTTATGATGATGTAGCTCGCTCAATATATTCCTACGAAGGTCTCTCGCTGCTTCCGGAGAAGGTAGAGGAGGGTGTTACATATGAGGCAAGTGTGACTGTGCCTTTGCCTGATTATTTCAGCGACGGTAACAATCTCAGGATGGTGGTTCTTCTGATAGATCCTTTCACCGGAGAGATTATGAATGCCGATAAAGTCTTAATAGAAGGGGAAGCACCTGCCGGAGTTGAGGGTGTGTTGGACGATTCAGCCTCTGAGTTTGATATTTTTAGTCTTTCGGGCATAAAAGTTCGTTCAAAGACAAATTCGACAGAAGGTCTTCCTGTAGGTATATACATTATAAATGGTAAGAAAGTAATGGTAAAATAATTTGAGATTCCTTAAGCTCAGAATGGAAGTGTAGATTCAGTAATCAATTTGGAATCTACACTTCTTTTTTATTCTTCAAGAGAATTTCAATCCAAAAAATTGGAAATAGAAAAATTTTTACTTTTCGGTGTTGAGTTTTCAGGAGGTTGTGTGTCTTATTGGTGTATGACAAACAGAAACGACATAGAGCAGCTTTTTAA
>CAMWIF010000401.1 GCA_947174225.1 uncultured Porphyromonadaceae bacterium
TTAACTTTGCGATATATTAACCTGACAAATGATTTTGACCATGATGAAGAAAGCTTTGATTCTCGCGCTGATGGCTGCGTGTGCTGATATGAGTTTTACACAGGAGGTTTTTGCTCAAGACACTGAGAGTGCTGCTGAGGCGGTTGCTAATATGCGTCTGGGATGGAACCTGGGCAATACGCTTGACAGCAATTCGGGCGATCTTAATAATATGTGGATTGAGAAGTGGAGCCAACGGCTGACTTCCGACTATGAGACGGCTTGGGGTCAACCCGTGACCCGTCCGGAACTTTTCAAGATGTTCAAGGATGCCGGTTTTAATGCCATACGTATTCCTGTCACCTGGTATCCTCATATGGAAGCCAAGTTTGATGGGGGTCTGACGTGGGATCCAGTCGCTGACCCGATAGGTACTGAGATACAAGCTGATTGGATGAAGCGTGTGCATGAGATTGTAGATTATGTGGTGAGCCAAGATATGTATTGCATTCTCAATATACACCACGACACGGGGGCTGCAAGTACCCGGTGGCTCGTTGCCGGTGAAAAGGAATATGCCGAACAGAAGGAACGTTTCGAGGCTGTATGGACCCAGATAGCCGAGGAGTTTAAGGATTATGACTATCATCTTCTCTTCGAAGGCTATAATGAGATGCTTGATCCATATAATTCTTGGTGTTTCGCCTCTTTTGGCACACCGTCGTATTATGATGCCAAGGTGGCTGAGTCAGCTTACAACGCCATCAACAGCTATGCGCAGAGCTTTGTCAATGCGGTACGTGCTACAGGGGGCAATAACGCCACACGTAACCTTATTGTCACCACTTATGGCGCCTGCTGCGGTGACGGCAATTGGAACGTGCATCTTCAAGATCCACTCAAGCAGATGCAGGTGCCCGAAGACGATGCTGAGAATCATATAATCTTTGAGGTACACAGCTATCCTCATCTTGCCGATGGACTGTCCAACGCCAAGAACAGTGTAAACAGTATAATGAGGACAGTGAAAGAACACCTCGCTTCCAAAGATGTACCTGTGATTTTCGGAGAATGGGGTACTGATAACGGTGATGATTATAAGAATCACCGGGCTGATATGGTAGCGTTTGTACGCTATTTTGTGGAGCAAGCCAAAGATAATGGTTTTGCTACGTTCTACTGGATGGGTCTTTCTGACGGTGAGCACAGAAGTGTACCGGAGTTTAATCAGAAGGACTTGGTGGAGGCTATGGCCAAAGGATATTATGGAGAAGAGGGGTATAATGATGTAGCACTCACTGTCTCGGACAGTGCAGAAGGAACTGTTTATTACGACCTCTTCGGCAACCGGCATAAAAGCCCAGTAAAGGGTGTGAATATTGTCCGTATGAGCGACGGCACCACCAAAAAGATACTCCAGCACTGATTATTTGGTTCTTTCCCACTTTAGTTGAAAGTCTAAACTTATGTATAGGCAATCTCCGAATCACCTCTCAAAGTAACCACCCACAATTGTCAATAGATCAGCTACTGACTGCAAAATCGTTATTACTTCAACTAAAGTGGGAAAAGAACCAAATAATTTACACAGAACTTTTGTTTAAATGCAGATAAAAGCATCTGAGGAAATAATAAGCAAAAAAATGTAGTCGTTTTACTCATAGTCTTTACAGCTGTCAAGTTAAAATTAATATCTAAAAATATGAAAGGTAGCAAGTTAAAGTATTGGAAAGTAATTTTGGCAGTCTTTTTATCGTTTATTATGGTAGCTTGCACACTCGGATATAAAAACGATGGTGACGAGGTGACATGGAACACTTGGAATGAAGGAAGCGGCTACAATTCCTACCAAATGGATGCTGATCCGGAAACTTTTAAAGAGCTAAACGATGATTATGCCTGTGACAACACACACGCCTTTTTCAAGGGAGACGTTATAGAGGGTGCCGATGGCCCTTCATTTCGTGTTATAAAACACCCATATGCTGCCGACAATACGCATATCTATCTTTCAGGGAGACTAATAGATAAGGCTGAGCCTACGACTTTTAAGGTTCACTCCGATTATTTTGCAGAAGATGCGAATGACTTTTATTGGAATGGTAGTGCTTTAAATGTACGTGACAAGGCAACATTCCAACTCTTAGGAAATGCCAGGATGTGGGGAACAGCTTGGGCAAAAGACCGATATAATGCTTATTATCTACCCGGTGGAATAATTACGGATATTGACTACAAGACTTTTCATCCTGTACGAAAAAAATATTTCGGGAACTCGGAAGTCTATGCAGCTGATAAGTATCGAGTTTTCTTTAAGGAGGAAGTTGTTCCCGGAGCTGATCCGAAAACTTTTAAAGAAATTGATTACCACACCGGTCAGGATAAGAATCGAGTGTATGATGGTGCCACACCGACACAGATAAGAAATTATGACAGACTTAGGAAGATAGGGAATTATATGTATTCTGACGGTAAATATATTTATGACTCACGATTCAATGTTTTACCAGATGCCGATGCACGTACATTTAAGTCCATATCAAATTGTTGGTACAAAGACAAGAACAATGTCTGGTGGGACACCCATTTACTTCCCGAAGCGAATCCAAGGAAATTCACACCTGTTACAAATTACTCTTTTTGGTCCGGTAAAAAAGAACGTTTAGGTGAGGATTTTAATTATGGAAAAGATGAGAGGAATGTATTTTTTCAAGATTCCATTATTTCTGAAGCAGATGTGGACAGTTTTGAAATAATAAATTTTCCGGATGGTGATAGTTGGACTGTTTTTGACCGCAATCGTATATATCAAGGCACAGATTCTCCTCAACTCCAGAAATACTTGGAAGAGAAATACGGAGATTCAGAGATAAAGAAAGGCTTCAAATTTCTTCGTAAATTT
>CAMWIF010000402.1 GCA_947174225.1 uncultured Porphyromonadaceae bacterium
CGTTGTGCTTTCTTTGATCTCTTCATTGCTCATACCGTAGATTGTGGCGAAAAGACGAAGATTCTCCATAACCGTCAGTCCTTCATAGAGAGAGAACTTCTGGCTCATATAGCCGATTCGTCTCTTGATCTCCTCTGCTTGTGTGTTGATGTTGCAGCCGGCTACGTAGCCCTCACCGGAAGTGGGGTAGCTCAATCCGCATAACATTCGCATAGCCGTGGTTTTTCCGGCACCGTTTGCACCTAAGAAACCGAATATCTCACCTTTCAGCACGTCAAACGAAATATGGTCAACGGCTGTGAAAGAGCCGAATTTCTTGGTCAATCCCTTCACTGATATTACTTCCTTACGCTCCTCCATATCATCTATCCTCTCTTTTTCACGGCTCCTCATTGCGTGTCAGTTTTATGAATAAGTCCTCTATATCTCCTTTTGCCGGATATATCTTCACATTCCTAATACCCTCATCTTCCAATTGCTTGACGGTCTTGAAAGGGTCAAAAGCCTTTCCAGCCACCACGTGCAAAGTTGCTCCGAATGTATAGCAGTCAATTACTTCAGGTATTTTTCTTAGTCGGTTGAGTAGCCTGAACATATCATCAGCCACGGCATTATAAAGGTTTTCTCCTATTTCGGCTATAAGATTTGCCGGAGTGTTGATGTCGAGTATTTTACCTCGGTTTATCATTACAATGCGTTCACAGCGGGTCGCCTCATCCATATATGAAGTGGAGACAAGTATTGTGATCCCTTTTTCACGCAGTGTGGAAAGCATATCCCAAAACTCACTTCTCGACACGGCATCCACACCTGTGGTAGGTTCGTCAAGAAGCAGTATCTCCGGACGGTGTATCAAGGCGCAGCTCAGTGCCAACTTCTGTTTCATACCGCCCGACAACGCTCCTGCCTTACGGTTGGGAAATTTTTCAAGCTGGCTGAATATCGGAGCAATCAGGTCATAATTATCCTTTACCGACACTCCGAAAAGTGAGGCGAAGAATCGAAGATTTTCCGACACTGTAAGATCCTGATAAAGTGAGAAGCGTTCAGGCATATACCCGATCTTGGTACGTATTTCGCTGTAGTGCTTTACTGTGTCGAGTCCGCAGATTTTGGCGCTCCCACTGTCTGGCTGGAGTAGGGTGGCAAGTATTTTGTAAAGTGTACTTTTCCCTGCGCCGTCAGGACCGATAACGCCGAACATCTCACCCTTATCAACAGAAAAGCTTACCCCATCAAGTGCGGTAATCTTGCCGTAGCGTTTGGTTATATCATTTATTTCAACCGCATAATCCATATTATAGTCAGTGAAATTCTTAAAACTATTTCTTTGAATTAGATTGTCTATAACCTAACTTCACCGTATTGTCCAAGTTTCAAACGTCCGTCATTCTTGACTGCCACTTTAACTGCATAGACCAAATTGGCACGGCTATCCTTTGTCTGGATAGACTTAGGAGTAAACTCGCTCTCTTCGGCTATCCAAGTTATTGTGCCCGGGTATTCATATTGCTCGTCGCCACCGAAGTCTGCTATGACTGTCACTTGCTGACCGATTTTGATGTCAGCGAGTTGTGAGGCGGTGAAGTAGGAGCGTAGGTAGATTTTATCGAGGTCGGCTATCTTTACGAGAGGTTTGCCGGGAGTGGCAAATTCACCCGGTTCAGCATACTTTATTAGTACTGTGCCGCTCAATGGGGAATTGATGATGCTCTTGGAGATCTGTTCTTCAATCTGTTCCGACTGATACTGTATTGCCACAGCGTTATCGGATATTGAACTCTTGTTTTTTCCCAACGTGGAGAGTAGGGCAGTGAGTTGTCCCTGTAATGTATTGAGCATAGCTTGGGCATCGTCATATTGTTTCTGTGTTGTGGCACCGTCGGCAAGGAGGCGGCTGAAACGTTCACACTCGTGTTGCTGATGTGCTATCTGGGTGCGTAGTGCGGCGGCTTGTGCTGCGATGTCCGGCGACGTGCTCTCGGCTGACAACCGCTGGCTGTTTAATTGCTTTTGCTGGAGTACCAAGAGGGTAGTGTCGATTACGGCGATATTTTGACCTTGCTGAATATTGTCCCCTTCGGCAACATCAAGCGAGAGTATCTTGCCAGAGGTCTCTGCTGAAACAGTTACAGTGGTTGCTTCGAAAATTCCGGTGGCATCGTATTCCGGTGTGTTGTGGCAAGATGTCAAGGTCAAGGTGGCGAGGGTGAGTGAGAATATCTTTTTCATTGGTTTGTTTTTTATTAATGGGAATTTCAGCGGTCTGTGTTTATTGATAGTAATTTCAGCGATGTGTTTTTATTGATGGGAATCTCAGCGGTTTAAGATGTATTTTAGCTTATAGATCTCCTGTAAAAGCTGTATCGTATGAAATTGAGCGGTAAGTCTGGCTATATTTTCATCAGATATTTTTGTGAGTAATATTGTTGCGTCGATTATGCCGTTTTCTAACTGTGATTCGGCAGCTTTGCGTACATTTCCTCGTAGTTCGATTATCTTGGCATCATCCTTCATAACCTTGCGTATACCCTCTATTGCTACTCTCTGTGAAGCGGTCTGCATATTAGAGTTGAAGAGAAACAGTTCCCGGTCGGCATATATGTTTTCGGCATTGACTAAAGTTCTTCGAGATGAGTTTTTCCTTGTGTAAAACGAATCAATGTCCCACGACACCTTTAAGCCGGCTAAGATATTGAACGATAAATTCCTGTTGATCATACTTTTGAAGTAATCAAAACCGGGATAACCGTAGTAGGCTTGGGCAAAGAAGCCGATTTTAGGCATAAGTGAGGTGTCAGTGAGACGGTCGGTAAGCTGGTTGAGTTTTAATCTGCTGTCAAACAGATTAAGTTCTGGGCGATC
>CAMWIF010000403.1 GCA_947174225.1 uncultured Porphyromonadaceae bacterium
CTATGGCGTAGGGTACGAAACCTGCACAGAAGGGCTGCGGAATGGATATGCCGTCCATATCCTTGTAGAAGTTCTGAAATTTACGGGCAGTCATATCGGCTATAACCAGGGTGATAATGTAGCATGTTATAGCGGCAAAGAAACCCCACGCAAGTGAATCGGCAGCGAAATATACTATCGCCCCGATGAAAGCGAAATGCCAGTAGTTCCAGAGGTCTATGTTGACAGTGCGTGTGGTCTTGGTGAATAGCATAAGCAGGTTGACACCAAGACATACCGGGATTATGAATGCTCCCACGGCTGTGTTGTATGCCACGGCTGCCGCTGCGGGCCAACCCATATCAAACACCTTGAGCTGCAAATCATAGATCTCTACAACTGTATTGAGTGCAGGACCTAACGCCGACGTAAGGAGTGCAGTTACGATGGATAGACCTACGAAACCCACACCCACTTTAAGTCCGGCTTTGAGTGCGTCGCTGAACTTGATACCGATACATATACCCAAGATGGTAAATATCACCGGCATCATCACCGCCGCACCCAAACCGATTATATATTGAAACACCTGTTCCATCAATAGACATCTGACTATTTAGGTTGCTTGCCTATGTAAGCTAATATTCCGCCGTCAACATAGAGTATGTGGCCGTTGACGAAATTGGATGCGTCGGAAGCAAGGAACACAGCAGGACCCTCAAGGTCTTCGGGCACACCCCAGCGTCCTGCGGGAGTCTTTGAAATAATGAATTGGTCGAAGGGGTGGCGAGAGCCGTCGGGCTGACGCTCACGGAGTGGAGCTGTCTGTTCGGTAGCTATGTAGCCGGGACCGATGCCGTTACACTGGATGTTGGCTTCCCCGTATTCAGAACAGATGTTCTTTGTGAGCATCTTGAGTCCACCCTTGGCAGCCGCATATGCACTTACTGTCTCACGTCCGAGCTCACTCATCATCGAGCAGATATTGATGATTTTGCCGTGGCCTTTCTTTATCATTCCCGGAATGACGGCTTTGGCGCAGATATAGGGAGCTATGAGGTCTACGTCTACCACACGGCGGAAAGCCTCAACATTCATCTCCTCCATAGGGATACGCTTGATTATTCCGGCGTTGTTTACGAGGATGTCGATTGTGCCGACAGTCTTTTCGATGTCTGCTACCATCTCCTTCACGGCAGCTTCGTCGGTTACGTCGCAGAGATAGGCTTTGGCATCTATGCCAAGCTCCTTATAAGCTTTCAGTCCACGGTCGATTGTCTCCTGACGTGAGCAGTTGAAGACTATCTTAGCTCCGGCTCCTGCGAGGGCTTTTGCTATTGCGAGACCAATGCCGTAGGCGGCTCCGGTGACGAGGGCTATCTTGCCCTCAAGAGAAAACATATTCATGACTTTATTTAGTTTATGGTTTAGAGTTTATGGTCTATTACAAAGGGGAGAGAGTTATGGTATTTTTAATTTATGGTTACGGTATAGTTTAGGTTTGATTTGTCGAGATACTGCTTCCAATCATTGAGGGAAGGAATGTCGGTACGGTCCCATGCGAATCCCCAGCTGTAGCTTAATGTGTCGGTAGGGGAGAGTGTATGCGACATCAGCGCATGGTTCTCTTTCATAAGGATTGAGTCCGGCTTGGTAGTTAGCACCACGCCTACGAGTGCCTTCCCGTTGTCAGGTCCTTGTGTCGGGTCAGCGTAGGCTATTATCCCTTTCTCCGAATCCTTGATTACTTCGGAATCGTCACGCAACGGGAATCCCGTCACTATTGTTTTGTCACCGTCAAGACCCTCATACCACACTTTGCAACTGTTGAGGTGCGATTGTGAGTCAAGTGTGATGAGTCGGTGTTCTGTCACTGCCGGAGCAGTGCCGATGGCTTTTGGGGCAAAATTCATTGCCAATGTGAATCGCAGAGGCCCGTTGTCGAGTATCTCGGCGGTTTCATAACACCACGGGTAGGCTATTGAATCGTTTACGAGCAAAGCTGCCACACCGGCTCCGAGCGTTGCACCTACGGCGTAGCAGTCCATACCTTTACCGTGGTCAAGATGATAGGTAAAACTTTTTTCAAACTTATCCGCCTCTGCCGGGTCAATCTTCCTCAACGAATCTACTTTTGCCCAGTTTACGTCGCTCGTCTGTGCAGCATACAATGAAGGCACTATAAGTTCTGAAGTGGGATGTTTCAGGAAAAGGTCGTATCCGAAAGATTTCTCTCCTGCTTTCTGTGTGCCCGGTCCATAGAGACGGAAACCTACAAGCTCGTTCTCGTAGGCTATGTCGTCACGTCTTTTGGGGTAGAAATCGCCGAATACAGTCGTAGGGTAGGATTCAAGGGAATCAGAAGGGTGGATTGTGTACCTCTTCTTCTCGCCGGCAGCCACATCGGCAGTGAAAAGAATCTGATTATCGTAGGTGAGTTGTGAAGGAATCACGTTCCCTTCGCTGTCGGTCACGTAGAATCCGGAGGTCTTGAGTTTATCTAACACGGATGATGCGGGAATCTCCACACTTCGTGTGCCTAACTGCTCTGTTGTGGGATTGCTCACCGTCACTGTTACAGTGTCCTTGTTTCCACAAGCTGCCAGACAGAGAGGCGAGACAATGGCCAATATTAGTTTGGTTTTCATTTATTATGGATTTGTGTTGTCTAAATGTTAGGGTATTTGATTTCAAAATTAGTATATAATACTGACATATACAACTTTTAATTCTCTTTTAAATCCTGATTTACTCATTCGCTACACTATTTTTTGAAAAAATTTAAAAATAACTAATAGAGTAGTTGTATAACTAAGATATTAGTATTATCTTTGCATCAGAAAACTGAAAAGGTTCTTTCCTACCTTAGTTGAAAGC
>CAMWIF010000404.1 GCA_947174225.1 uncultured Porphyromonadaceae bacterium
AGGTATTGAGAAACGTGCGGAAGCGTCAGTTATTCCGTAGGTAAGCACAGTTGAATCTTTGGGGGAAAGGAGTATGACGGTAGCTGCCTCCACAGGTTCCTTATTCGGACCTACTGTGCGACCCTTATAACTGAACTTACCGTGCTGGAGAGCTTCAACAAAATAACGGTTGCCCTTCTGCATCACCGACACAGGATTAAGTCCGATGGTCTGGCGTAAAGCTTCGTAGGCATTATCAGTGTTTATAGTGGCTGAGGTTTTATAATTTCCAAGTTCGTTGTAAATGAAGTTGAGATAGATTGAGGGATGTTCGTCGGCAATCCTGTCCAATGCTTCGGAGAGCTTGGTGGAATTAAATTTATAGTTGAATGTATCGGCATAGACATTTACTACATATAGCAAAGCTGATAAGAGCAATATTAACTTTTTCATCATTTACGTTGTAATGTTGGTGATTCGATTTTACACTTCCCGGTGGCTTTAAACTTGGAATTATTAAGCTTAGTACCTCGAAGCTTGTCATTTTAAAGTTTCTTGCTTTGAGGCTTATAAATTTAAAGCTTGCCAATTTGGAAGGCTGAAGTTTATCAAATTACTGCTTTAAAATAATACTCATAGACTACTCTATAGTCAGCATATTATCAGTCAGACTGATATTAATCTGTTCAAAGTTATTCAACTCGTCTACAACTTCTGCAAGGGGCAGCGACTGGTCCCACTTGTAATAAAGATATAAATCTTTTACGGAGGGATTTACGAAGGTGCTGTTCGCTCCATAGTATTCGCATATTACATTTATAAGCGATTCGAAAGATTCATCTTTAAAGGTAACCACTTCCACTACCTTATTCTCTGCGGAGGCACTTGAATCAGCTACTTTCACCACTTCGGTTTTGAGAATTTCGGGAGATGCTATTGCAGTTGTCTCGGTAGGGGTTGGTTCCGCGTGTTTGGAGGCATAACGTATGCCTACGGTAGCAGCCACCACAGCAAGTGAAGCTACGATGCCAAGAGCTATCACTGCAGCGGCGTGACGGTTGAAAAACTTCAGTATAAAACTCTTTGATAACTTATTGTTAGCTACAAAAGCATCCCACTCCTTGTCAAGGTCGTAGGCAGGTGTTTCAGCCACTGCGTCTGATGTCTTACTCATCAGATCATACAGCTCACGCATATCAGGGTCATTGAGGAGGGCAGCAAGTTCATCGTCAGAAAAGCGTTCAGGATGTTCTATGGCTTCGAGAAGACGGTCGGTGTTATCGTTCATTTTCGTTGAAATTTTTACGTAAGACATTAAGGGAATGACGCAGATTCTTATGCACAGCCTGTTCCGAAATAGCTAATTTATTGGCGATCTCCCTGTAAGACAACCGTTCATTGAAACGTAACTTTATTACGCGACGACCCTGCTCAGAAAGCTTTTCATCTACGATGGAATTCAGCAAAGCAATCTCCTCTTCATCAGGCCATTCCTCGTCCTCAATCTCATCAAGGTCAAGAGCATAAAGGGCGTTTAGGCGGTTGCGTATGGAGAGATTACGTATATGGTTAAGGCAAGCAAAGCGCACGCCCCTCAGCAGATAACCCGTAGAGACGGTAGACGGGCAGTCCATAAGGAGGGTAGCAAACTGGTCGTGTACGATGTCGCGAGCCACCTCACCATTATGCGTCAACCTATTAGCCAGTGTGAGCATCGCGTGATAGTTGCTTCGGAAAAGCTGTTCTATTTCGTTTCTCGTCATCATACACATATATAAAACATAACTTTCCCTTTTCCCAACCCATCCCACGAAAAAATTTGCAAAATCGTATGGATAGGCGATTTAAAAGAAGAGGGATTTCCAAGTTGCCGACACTTGGAAATCCCTCTGATTCAATAACGAAAAAATGTAAACAAGACAGTTCACTTCCCAGCTCCCTGCATCATACATTTATATAAAACATTCATCTCCGTTTTCCCAACCCTTCTTGCATTTTTATCAGGAGGCGATTCGGAGATCGCCTATCCATATGATCCGGAAGCAACTATCCATATGGGAGGGATATTAGCTTTCGGAGTCAGGAGGGTGGGAGGAGTTAGTCGAGTTGCCACTCGAAGATGCCGGCGGAGTTGTCGTCGGGGAGGACCACTTCGAGCTTCATCGAGGAGGTGGTCACGGGGTCGAAGTTGACGGTGTTAGCCGCGCCCTTCTGCACGCCGTAGTTGTCGGCACCGGTCACGGGTTGCCAGTTGCCCGACGCATCCTTGTAGTAGAGCGTCCAGGACTTAGGCACACGGCAACCGCCCCACGGACCGTCGTCATACCAGTAGAGGGTAGCACTCTGTACCTTCTGAGCCTCAGGAAGTTCGTAGGTAATCCATTCGGTTGTGCCCTGTTTCGGCCACCAGTGGGTGTAAGGTACTGAGCGGTCGTTCTCATCCTTCGGCACAAGGCGGTCGTTGAGCGAAGAGAGTGAACCCATCGGTGAGGATGTGGCAATCTTGCTCTGCGAAGCCAATGTCGGAGGCATAACGGGACGAGATGCGCTCAGTTCCTGAGGTAGCCAAACAGCCATATTACCACTGCCGCGATGACACCAAGCATAGTAGGGGATAAGATTGAGCTTCACATCCTTAGTTACGAGACGACCCTTATCGTCGTAGGCGAGGGTCTGACCGTCGGTAGTAAGTTCCACGATACCTTCAAGGAGTTCGGGACGCTCTGTGAGAGTGAACTGCGGTTTCTGGTTTACGAATATGCTGAGCACGTCGAAGTCATTGTCGGGCCATTCTGCGCAGTAGACAATAGGACCACGCTCAACGGCGATACGACCCTTGTCAGCCTCAACCTTAGCGTGAG
>CAMWIF010000405.1 GCA_947174225.1 uncultured Porphyromonadaceae bacterium
GAAGAGAGACGATGGGCAAATATGATGGTGTCAGAAATGCACACTAAGGGTCAGCTTACAAGTACTGACTACAAGGCGATGGAAGATCTTCTCCGACTTAAGGCTTCGGATTTAAGGATAGGCATAATCTCTATATTGGGGTCTTTGCCTGAAAACGATGCTATAGCTTCTGTAAGGCGTCTTCTCAGCAACAAGAATGTGGAGCGTCGTCTTGGCGGACTTGACATTATAAAGAATTGGATTAAAGATGGTGAGCGAAAAGAATTGTGCCAAGAGCTAATTAAGGATGTCAAATCTATCACACACCCGACACCGAAAGAGCAAATTCTTATAGATGACATTCTTTCTACCCTTACTTCGGAGGATATAGTGTATGACTCCAAGAACGGATTCGGTTTATATGATCCGGACGAGGAAGTTCGTTTTGTCCTTCCAAAACCGGATGGATTCAATGTGCAGGAAGTTTTCGCATTTGCTGATGATAAATACACTGAAAGGATTCTGCAAAAACTATTGTCGGTAATAGCCCTGCATCCTGATTTGGATTTTGCGGAGTCCGGTGAGGAAGGAACGAAAATACTTCAAGAATTTTATGACAAGGAAATAGGCAACGCTTCGGATATGCTAAAATTATATTTGGCAATAAATAAAGCTGAAAGATTCGAGTCGCCATTCTTCCCGGTCATAGAGCGTTTTTTAGGCTTTCCCTTACACACTTTCCAAAGAATCAGCAAAGAATTGAGTAGCTCTCCCGATTATTCTTTGGCACGGCAAATCATATGTAGACTCTTTTGGTTGAATTATTCCGGAGATATGGCTTGGCAAACCGCTTTGAATGTTATTTCAAAAGCTGCCTTAGAGATGTCGGGGGATGATATGGTAAAAATGGTTGAGGACGGTCTATATATTACTGTCGATAAGCATAGACTTATTTTTGATGTTTTTCCGTTCAGTGTTTTTATGGATAAACTCAAAAATGAAAGCTATCTGAAAGAGGATGAAAGATTTGTGCAATCCTTTAAAGTGAGATATGAGATATATCGGAAAACCAACTATCGTAATCAGTATGATTGTAGGTGCTTTATCTTAATCACACCTTTCGAATTCCTGCGAGCGTGGCGTTTGGGTGTAATCTCTGATAAGGAGTTTTATCACAATATGTTGGGACGGGAGACAGCTGAAGATATGATTTATAGACTGACTTACCGTATTCCCGATCCGTCAAGACGATATAATACTGACGATAAACTCCTTTCGCCCGATGAATGTAAACTTGTGGAGAAGGCTGTTGACAGGATTTTAGATATAGAGCTTAAACGTGGTGACAGTCTTACGGAGGTATGGCATCTTGCCAACACTATACAGCTTGTAAAAGGAGCAGATTATTTCATTAAGATCCTCACAGGCTTGGGCAATGATATACCTAACAGGGGACATTATTTCTTTGCCTCGGATGGGAGTAAACGCGAGATTCTGAGTCGTCTGCTCTACAATTGTAGCCCTACAGAAAATGATACTCCGGAGAGATTGAAAAAATTGGCTGAGGAAGCCGGGATAAGTAACGGGCGTCTGGTGGAGGCGGCTATGTTTTCAACCCGTTGGCTTGATATTGTAGAGAGAGCTATCGGGTGGGAGGGTCTTGCCAGCGGTGCCTATTACTTCCTTGCTCATACCACAGATAACTGTAATGATAGGGTGAAATCACATATAGCGAGGTACACCTCGGTGCCTCCTGAGGATTTCGCAGACGGGGCATTTGATCCGATGTGGTTTCAAGATATGTATAGATTGCTCGGAAAGAGTCGTTATGAAGCTGTCTATAAGTCGGCAAAGTATATTACGGATGGACATGGCTATATACGTGTCCGTAAACTGTCTGATGCGTTGTTAGGTAATTTGAAAATAGAAGCGGTAGCCAAGGAGATTGAAGAGAAGCGTAACAAAGACTCGGTGGTAGCATATGGTGTGATTCCGTTAAGTCATAATAGAACGGAAGATCTGCGTCAACGTTATGGGTTGCTTCAGAAATTCCTTAAAGAGAGTAAACAGTTTGGTGCCTTGCGTCAGTCAAGTGAGAGTAAGGCTGTGAAATTGGCTCTTGATAATTTGGCACGCACAGCAGGTTATGGCGACGCTACACGTCTCACGTGGAGCATGGAGGCAGGATTCATAAAAGAGGTTGAGGAGTATCTCAAACCTAAGGAGATTGAAGGAATCACTATCAGTATTTCTGTTGCCGGAGATGTGCCACAACTTATGATTGAGAGTTCCGGGAAAACATTGCAAAGTATTCCGGCACGTCTGAAAAAGAATAAGTATGTTGAGGAACTGAAGAAGGTGTACAAGCAGTTGAAAGACCAGCATGTGCGTGGTCGTGAATTGCTTGAGAAAGCTATGGTCGAAAGTTCATACTTTACGGGTGATGAGATTGCCGGACTGAAAGAGAATCCGATTATATGGCATATGTTTAGTCGGTTGGTATTAGTTAAAGACAATGACACTTTCGGTTTTCCGAGCGAGGATTGCTTAGGGATTACTTCAGCTAAAGGTGAGACTACACTGTTGTCAGGTGAAGATAGACTCCGGATAGCCCATCCCTATGACTTATTCAAAGGGGGTGTATGGAGCCAATACCAGTCGGTATTGTTTGATCGGAGGTGGAAGCAGCCTTTCAAACAGGTGTTTAGAGAGCTTTATGTACCTACCGAAGAGGAGAAGTTGAAAACCTGGTCCCTCCGTTATGCCGGCAACCAGATAATATTGAGTCGTACGTTGGCTTTATTGAAAAAACGTCAATGGATGATGGACTATGAGCTGGGTTTGCAGAAGGT
>CAMWIF010000406.1 GCA_947174225.1 uncultured Porphyromonadaceae bacterium
CCACAACATCAATTCATTCATCATAGCCTAATAATACTGTAGCCCTTACATCCTGATTTACCCATTAAAAGATTCATATGCAATAAAGGCTGCCCCGAATAAGGCAGCCTTTATCGTCTATGAACCTAAATTATATTACCTGATATTTTTATCTCACTGCGTCGCTCCAGGTGATGGTCTCTTTCACATCTACCGGCACCTTAGCTATGATATTATCGGAAGCGTTGCCGATAAGGATCTCAAACTTGCCCGGCTCAACGGTCCACATATGTGTGTTGGGATCATAATAGGCGAATGAGGATTTGTCAAACGTGAGTGTCACATTCTCGGTCTCTCCCGGATTCACGTTCACCTTTCCAAATGCCTTCAACTCCTTGTCAGGACGAGCCACGCTGCTCTTCACATCACGCACATAACCCTGCACAACCTCGGAGCCGTTACGCTGACCTACATTGGACACAGGCACTGTCACCGTAAACACACCCTCACCGTCAAATTCCTTACCGGAAGCGGTAGGATTACCGAAAGAGAAATCGGTATAGCTCAATCCGTGACCGAATGCGAAATTCACGTTGCCGCGTTTCAGACGGTCAGTATGGCGATAGCCCACATTCAGTCCCTCCTTGTAAACCACGTCTCCGTTAACTCCGGGATATACCAAAGAGTCACCCGTAGCGTGGGCGGCATAGTTGGTCAGATCCTTGGCAAAGGTCATAGGAAGCTTACCCGAAGGATTAACCTCACCGAACAGCACGTCAGCTATGACATGTCCTGCTTCGGAGCCGCCATACCAACCCTGCACCACAGCCGGCACATCCTTCAGCCAAGGCATTGCATAGGCATTGCCCGTAAGCGAAACTACAACCAAATTAGGATTTGCCTTGGCAAGAGCCTCAATCACGGTATCCTGATTGTAAGGCAGACTGAATTGGTTGCGGTCAGTCCCCTCGGCATCCTGATGGTCAGATTTGTTAAGTCCACCAACAAAAATCACTGCATCAGCCTCTTTTGCAGCTTTAACCGCGTCGGCGATAAGTTGCTCGGCACTTCGGCTCTCGCTGAGGTCCTGACCTGTAGTGACACCGTTATACTCACCGGTGACATCACCGACGTAACCTCTTTCATAAGCCACGTCTACACCATTACCGGCTGCATATTCCTTAATACCCTCTAAAGGAAGTAGCTCACGCTGCACCTTCAACGACGAAGAGCCACCACCTACGGTCATCATCTTTATGGCATTCTCACCCACCACCAATATCTTCTTCGTTTTGGAAGGTGACAGCGGAAGGAGATTGTTCTCATTTTTCAGCAGCACAACACCTTCACCCCCAATCTTACGGGCAGCTGCATAGTGCTCGTCGCTGTTCAGAGAGCCGTAAGGACGGTTACGGTCCATCTCAGTGCGCATTATCAGGCGTAGCACCCTCGCCGCCTTATCGTCAAGCTGCGACATCGGGAGCTTACCTTCATTTATAAGTTTCTCATAGGGCTTGGCGAGGAAGTAATCGTCGTAGGCATTGCTGGCACCCCAGTTAAGACCGTTGGTCCAAGAGCCGAATTCCATATCAAGACCGTTCTGTGCTACCTTCTCAGTATTATGTACAGCTCCCCAGTCACTTATGGCAACTCCGTCAAAGCCCCAGTCATTTTTCAGAATATCGAGAAGCAAAGTCGGATTCTCACAGGCGTGTTCGCCGTTATATTTGTTGTAGCCCGGCATAATCGACCACGCTCCACCCTCAACCACAGCTGCCTTGAAAGCGGGAAGGTAAATCTCGTGCAAGGTACGATCATCCACTATCACATTCACGTGGTCGCGGTCTACCTCCTGATTATTCAGGGCATAGTGTTTCACACAAGCAGCCACGCCGTTGCTCTGAACCCCGGTGATATAAGGTATCACCATACGGGAGGAGAGATAGGGGTCTTCACCCATATATTCGAAGTTACGTCCGTTGAGCGGAGTGCGGTAGATGTTCACACCGGGACCTAAAAGTACATTCTTATTCCTATATCTTGCTTCCTCACCTATCGACTCCCCATAGAGACGCGACATCTCCGGGTTCCAAGTGGCGGCAAGGCAGGTCAATGCCGGGAAAGCTACACAGGAGTCGTTGGTAGCACCTGCCTGTTCCCATTCGTCCCACAACACGTCGGGACGTATGCCGTGGGGACCGTCAGTACACCATATTCCCGGTATGCCGAGACGCTGCACGCCGGGAGAGCTGAACTTGCTCTGGGCGTGGATAATTCCGATCTTCTCAGCTGTGGTCATTCGTGAGAGAGCATCCTGCACACGGCTCTCCAAGGGTTTCGAGTCATCAAGGTAAAGGGGGATCGGCTTCTGTGCCGCCGACCATAGCGCCCCCCCTATAAGGGCTGAGGTCAATAGTTCCAGTCTAAATTTCATATCACGATGTCGGGCTTGTTAGTTAGCCTCCACCACAAAGTTAGCCAACAAAAAAGAGATAATAGTCCGCTTGTGTAAAATAGTAAATCAACCCACCTTACCACATCCCCATATAACCTTAATAATAAACATCTTATCTCCTCTCACAAAATTCCACAAAAGTAAAAGAAAGTTAAGTCTCCTCCCCCCGGCTTCTTTTCCGGAAAACCCGTTCTTCTTTTCCATATCCGCAACTTTTGCTCCCCTATTTTCCAATCTTTTATTTCCAATCTCCAACTTCTGTTCCTGAAATTTCCAAAAATCAAGGCATACAGGTCAAAAGTAATGTAGCGCAAAATCTTAACTCATTTGAATTCTTACCCGTAACTATTCAGCGGACACGCTGAGGTTGTCGTGATTAATAGACTCACTATCCTT
>CAMWIF010000407.1 GCA_947174225.1 uncultured Porphyromonadaceae bacterium
CCATAAGGGGGTGGCTCGCAACTTGGTGCTCCGTGAGCCGGAGTGTGATATATATACCTATACAGACCGCCTGACCCAGATTATGGTGAATCTGCTCACCAATGCTATAAAATTCACGCAGAAAGGAAGCATTACATTCGGCTATGAGGTGAGGGGGGAGGAGATTTATTTCTATGTGAGAGACACGGGGCAGGGAATAGCTCCCGAGAACCTTGGAAAGCTCTTCACCCGCTTCACAAAGCTCAATAATTTCGTGCAGGGCACAGGGCTTGGACTTTCCATAAGCAAGAGCATTGTAGAGAGGCTTGGCGGCAAGATAGGCGCCTCAAGCGACGGCGAGGGTAAAGGCTCGCTCTTCTGGTTTACTTTACCATATCCAAAATAGTGTTAACATTTAAAAAGAATTAGTTATGGCAATAAGTCTTGAAGAAATGATAGCTAACATGAGCCATGAGATTCGCACCCCGGTGAATGCCATCGTAGGGTTCTCAAGGCTCCTCTCCACCACTGACGACCCGGAGAAGAAACGTAAATACACTGAACTTATAGAGACTAACAGTACGCTGCTGCTGAAGTTGATAGACGACGTGCTTGACATTGCCAAGATGAAGGAGGGCGACGTTAAGTTCCGTCATAAGGAGGTTGACCTTAATGAGATTATCCGCACTGTCGAGAGCACGGTGAGAATAAGACTGCAACCTAAGACGGTGCTTAATTATGTGCTTGGGGCGTCGGAGTGTCACATAATGACCGATCCGGAACGGCTTAGCCAGGTGCTGCTTAATCTTGTTAACAATGCTTGTAAATTTACGCCTCGGGGGAGCATTACCTTCGGTTATGAGCTTAGACCTGAGTCGATTTATTTCTTTGTTAAAGACACCGGCATCGGCATTGCTCCGGAGAAGCGAGACCGTCTCTTTGAGCGTTTCTATCGCCAGAATGAGACAGCTGCCCCGGGCAATGGTCTCGGGCTTTCGATTTGCAAGGAGATTGTGGAGCGTTTCGGCGGTAAGATAGGAGTTGAGTCGGCAGGTATCGGTAGGGGAGCGTGCTTCTGGTTTACGATTCCGGAGCAGCCTATTGAGGATATCGACAACCTGGAGGAGGGAACGCCGGATGTGGCTTCGGAAGTTGCTATGGCTCCTGGTAAGCCGACATTGCTTGTGGCAGAGGACAACGAGAGCAATTATTTCCTGATTTCCTCTATGCTTGAGGATGATTATAATCTGCTCCATGCCTGGAACGGACGTGAGGCTGTGGATATGTATTCTGAGCACAGACCGGACCTTATATTGATGGATATAAATATGCCGCTGATGGATGGCTATGAAGCCACAAAGCGTATACGTCAGCTGTCGGCTGATGTGCCGGTTATAGCTGTTACGGCTTACGCTTTTTCATCAGACAGAACCCGCATAATGGAAAACGGTTTCAGCAGCTATGTGTCGAAGCCGGTCAATCCGGAGCGTCTGATGAACGAAATCAAGCGTCTGCTACCAAAGCATTAAGTTATAAACCAAGAGAGAGGGACAGCCTGTGATAAGCTGTCCCCCTCTTCCTTTAAACTAAATTAGAGATGGTAAACGATGGTGGTTACTGATGCGGGATCGATGAAGACCTGGTCGTTGAGGTTGAAACGCTCCTGCTTCAGGTTCTTGTTGGCTGTGGTGGTATATGTGAACACTGCCTTTGCACCCTCGGGACGAACCATATCAACCGCTACACCCTTCTCCTTGTCATAGTTGGTGAGAACGATCACGAGCTTGGAATTGTCGGGGGCGATATACGCGCTTCCGAAGAAGTCCTTGCTCTCGTTGAGGTTCATATCCACACGCTTGTAGCCTGGACGAACGAAGAGGCTGTAGTTGCCGAGCACCCAGAGATTGGGATTAGCTTCAACAGTGCCTCCATTCTGGAAGTCGTCGCTGTAATTGCCACCTACGGGAGTGGTCTTAATAAGCTCGAAGCGGTTCTTCTGACTCCAACGCTCCACCGACATTGCTGTCCAATAGCTCCAAGAGGAACATCCTGCTACTGTTATGTCGTTGTGGATCACACGGCTCATATACTGTGCAATATCAAATTCGGTAGCTCCCTCATAGCCTCCTTCAAGGTCAGCGGGAGCATCGCCGAGCATAGACCATTCGGTCTGGTAGAGCTTAAGATTCTTCGCGTCGGCAGCAGCTTTTGCTTTGGCACGAACATCACGCATACCGCTCCATGTGCCCTCTGTCCAATAGCTATGAGCGCAGATGAGGTTGCCGATATGTTCAAGGTCGCCTACATATGCCTTGGATGAGGAGTCAAAGAAAGCACTGATACAGTTCTCACGTGCTGAGTTACCCTCATAAAGACATACCCAGTGGCCTGACTCGTTGATCATAATGCCGGTGGAAAGACCGCGTGATGTGAGCGACTTATCGAGCTCACGGGCGAGTTTCGCAACCTCTTCGTTCTGCCAGCCTGAGCCTTCCTGACTTGCTTCTCCGTCGCCGGATACGCCCCAATCATACTGTGGCTCATTGACAGGAGAGATATGAGAGATGTTGTAGCCTGCATCCATGAAATGCTTGGCTACCTCTGCCATATACTCTGCATAAGATGAATAACATTCCTCTTTGAGATTGCCGTGTGCTCCGTTGCCTGAGTAACCCATACCGTTGAGTGTGTAGCCTACGAGCGGAGAGTTGCTGAAGAGTACGAAGTTTTCACAGCCGAGGTTTTTAGCCTGTTCCATAAAGTAACGCTGGCCTGCGCAGCTCGTCCAGTCGTATGTGCCGGTAAAGCAATAGCTCTGGGCACGGTTGTTGGCGGCAATGT
>CAMWIF010000408.1 GCA_947174225.1 uncultured Porphyromonadaceae bacterium
ATTCGTAGTTCATTCATATGGGATTAGATTCATAAAGTAATGATAACTGACTAAACTCGACGTATCCATCGGATTCAGTTCCCAAAATTACAAATAATCTTCCATACTTCAAACTCCCACACCTGTTCCACCAATCACTTCGACTGACTATCCTTTATTTTTCACTACTGAGAAACCTGATTTCAAAATAAACTTCAAAGTCTCCTGCGATGTAGCTCTGTCGTAATCCTTCTCGCTCTCAGGCAAATCCTCATAGGCTACAAGGCAGGGATGATGCTTTTTGGCATCATCACGTATAGGTCCGTAAGTCCAACCGTCATTAAGACGGTTCTGCGCCCATACCTCGTGTACATTTTTCGCCATCTCCTCAACAAGTGGCAGCAAATCCTCCGGCAGCTTCACGTCGTACGTCTCCACCGGCTTCGGCTTATATATCTCTTCCTTCATAATTTCAACATTAAATTATCGTTTCTCAGCAAAATGAACAGCTATCGAGCAATCTACCACGCAGAAATCATATGCCTTATAGTCGCAATCCCAACCGGGACAAGATGCTCTCTTCGATTCCTCATCAAGCTCCGACCAATCCCTTAAACAATTATGCAACTGTCTCCTCTCGTCGCAACTCGCTTTCTTCGTATTCTTCTCATATCCCAAAAGCTCGTGGGCAGCGTTCCAACGGGCGTGCTCAAGTTGCGCAAGATGAAGAATTATCTCATTCTCCTCAGGATATAGGTGGGGATAATGTATATCCGCCATCGTCCCTTTCATCGTGGAATTTCCGGATTCGTCGAAAAATCGCTTCAAGAAACTCTTCCAATCGTAATCCTGACCCAAAGACTGTTCCAACAACCACATCTTCGTATCGACGTGCAGCGTGTTCGACAAATCCTGGCTCTCCTGTCGGCGCAGTTTGCGAAGCTTGTCAATATTCGGATACACAATCTCCCCGGATTTCTGCTTATCCATACCCGTAAGTTCGGAACGACGTATCACCCATTCCTTACCCTCCTTTCTCAAACGTATATAATTGTCTAAAAAGAGCTTACCACGTCTTGTCAGTTCATCTTTGATGATTATGTCATAAGAATAGACCTCTTCCGGATTACCAAATAGTCTTATAATGGATGTGTCTTCTTCCCCGGTACCTCTGTTGTAATGTTCGGCAATCTTCTCCATCATCTCTCGCTTCTCGTCTTCCACACACCTCACCATAATGATAAGATGCGACATATCGTCACGATAACGACGTATACGGTTGAAAATCACGGTGGCGAGAGATATATTCTGGTCATCATCACCCAATGCAATGACAATATAGTTGAGACTCCTGCAACGCTCCTCCGAAAGACATTCCTTAAAGAAGTCCACCTCAGTATAGCTCATCTGCTTTAAGGCAATCTCACCGTTGTCATAATTTATAGCAGGGGTATTAGCCTCAAACAGACCCTTCAGCTCATTCATCTTGGCATCTATGGCAGTGATGGCAGGTTTGGCAACCTCCGGTCTGCCATCCTTAACTTCTATGAAAGTGCCATATTCGTAAATATATCTGAAAGAGTCACGCCCTACCTCTCCGAAACCAACTATCAGAGCGTCCAAAGGTCCGGTCACGGTTGTAGGATAATCCTTCGAAAGATGCGCCACTCTCACAGGATGGTTCTCCCCTTTGCTCTTAAGCAATTCAACGGCAAGATGGGAGGAATCGACAATCTCCACATTCAATCCCTTCCTGACAGCGAGATCCTCCACCACCCTGTTCGGACCGTTGTACCGGGCGTGGCAATAAATCTTATGAACCGTCATCTTATCCGACCATTCCTTTCTATCTATCTCCGGTCCACGTGAGACTATATTAAGAATCTGGTTATTTTTTAATCTACTTATTTTAGCCGAGTCCACAACTGTCGTATCTTTTGCAAGATTTATCAAACTCCGTATGTTATTATCCTCATCATCAGAAAGGAAAAACATATGCAGTTGCCACCCTTCAGGCAATTCTACCAGGGCTTCTATAAGCTCCTTAACCTTCTCTATACCTAAAAGTGAGAAAATATCCACAGCCCCCTTTTTGAGCAAATCACCATCCAAATCACACAGTTGTTTCGACGCAATAGTCACCAACGAATCAGATGCTTTGGCAAAATCGAATGTCTTCTGCCTATGGGTAAACAAGCTTATTATATTGTCCCAGCTACTGCCCTCATTCTCCTCAATCTCCGAAGTGTCAACAAACAAAGTCAACGCCTTCTTATCATTGGCGTGAATATCCTTGGCAAGCAGCTGTGAATTTTCGTTAAGTCCAAAAAAGATGTAGAGATGGCTGTTCTCAGGAGTAATCTTGGTTCTGCGATGGAGCACATAATATGCCTTGAATCTCGAATATACCAGGCTAACCAGCAGAGCCATAGTGCAAAGAAACGATAAAGCCGCCTGCACCATCAGCACACTCTTCAAAAAAGCCTTATGGTCGAGTCGGTCAAGTATGTTGCTGTCTACCCCCAACATAAACATATCCAGGGAGCACATCATAGAGCGAACAATCAACTCCGTGTTATTGAAGTCAACATCTTCAATCGTGCCTATTGTCCTGAATGTGAAAGTAAACAGCACAGTGCCGGTCACGAAGAACACCGCCATCAGTTTGGCAGTCAATTTCACGACATACTCCCGTCTTGAACCCGATCCCGTGCGTCTATATTTCCTATAAGAATTGACTACCGACATCAGCAGACGAACCACCACATAGGCACACACCCCGACGAAAGCCCAAAAGCCCCAATCACCGGCGTTAAACACAAAAGCGACCACCAAGATC
>CAMWIF010000409.1 GCA_947174225.1 uncultured Porphyromonadaceae bacterium
GTATATAGTCGTATTATTCTTCGGCATTATATTCCAATTGATTATAATCACATTGCTTGCTTTGGTGATCGCTGTCCCTTTATTTCAGAGTTTCTGGAATCATAATCCGTGAATCTGTAATCTCCGGATCCAACCAAAATTTCCACCTCATCATCAGCATACGCAATTTTATGTATACCATTAGACCCTTCCTTGAGAGGTTTCCCATTTTCACACACAATTCCGTTAGCATGTTTTAAAGGAATCTTTATGGTCGCGGTAGTATTGGCTGGAACTGTGAATTCGAAGTCATATCCATTATCCGCATTCTTGTGCCACTTTGACCGCACTGTCCCATATATTGTTTCCGATTTCACATCTACACTTTCCATATCATCAGGAATCCAAGGAGACAGTTCAATCTCATTGAAAGCAATACCCTTGTTCTTGATGCCACCCAGCTCACTGTAGAACCATTCTTCAATATGATCCATCATACAGTGGTTCTGTGAGTTATCCGCACGCGTGAGATCCCAGTATTCCGGAGTTGTGGTACAGCCGTTCACTACGAAAAAACCATAACTCGGATAGTCAGTCTGATTAGCCATTTTATACACCACATCATTGTATCCATACTTCGCCAAAGACATCAATACAGGCTTAAGACCTATTTCGCCCGTACGTATGCGGTAACCGTCATGTCTCACTTTTTCTGCAAGGCGTGAAGCTACTTGCTTTTCGTTCTCCTTGTCTACAAGACCATAATACAGAGCCATGCCGTATTCAGCTTGATTTCCATTATTGTAGACTCCGTCTCCTTTATAAAACTTTTTGTTAAACGCGTCTTTCACTTCATTTGCCATCAAGGAATAATGCTCAGCATCTTTCATATAACCCAATTCACCTGCCATGGTGGCCATAGCTTGGAGCAAATGATAATAGGTCGTGGTGATCGTGAATTCAGTAGGAGTCTCCACATCAAGCTGACATGAACCTTGTCCCCAGTCGGAAAGAACACTGTAATTCTCCATTATGCCATCTTTGACATGAGTGGTGTAATACTCAATCAGCTTCTTCATCTGGGGATAAAATTCCTTTATATTTGATTTATCTCCATATCGAAGGTAACTTCTGTATGGGACCAGAATTGCAGCGCCACCCCAATTGGGATCATCCGAATATACATCCATATACCATGGAGCCATGCTCGGCACAAAGCCATTCTCTCCCTGCGCATCATAGCAGTCCATAATCACCTTTTTCCAAAAGGTGGTAAGATCATAATTGAAGCACAATGAGTTGAACATCTCTTGTGAAACCTCAAGCCATCCAAGTTTTTCCCTTTGAGGGCAATCGGTAAGGCAATTATATAGCTGGCTCTGGATTGCATCCCGACATAATACATGAATGGAGTTGAGAAGTGGATTGCTGCAAGTGAAAGATCCGATACAGTCCATGTTTGACCGAATACGTTCTGCAGTGAATGCCGATGGATCAGGAATGGTATCAAGCCCACTTATCTGCATATACCGAAATCCATGATACATAAACTCCGGACCCCATGACTCTTCCTTTCCATCCTCACAAAACGTATACTCATCATGCACAATTCCCGGACCGGTATACCAATGATCTACCCGACCATAGCCTGCAGAATCAAGACATTCAAATTCACGGAGTTTTATTTTCTGGCCCTTCCTGCCTTTGAGCTTGAACTTATAGGTTCCTGCATAATTACGACCGAAATCAACGATATAATCTCCATTGGGAAGTTGCCATGATTTAACTGCCTTCCATGTCTCAACAACTCTGAGAGGCTCATGACTCCGAGACTTGAGTTTACCGGGTTCTGTGAAAGACTTACGGACATGTGGATATTGAAAGCTTGGTGTCACTTCCACTGCGTGATTCCATCCGTTGAACGCATAGTCACCTTTCCCTACCTCCGGATCATAGAGTCTTGCATCATAATCCTCGCCTCCCCACCAGTTGCTACCGATAGTAGGCGAAGGAGCACATCTCCATGTATCATCCGTACAAATGACATCGGAGCTGCCATCAGTATAATCTATCACTATTTCTGCAAGCAGGCTGCTATGACCATTATTCTGAATTTCACCTTTGCTGTATCTTCCCTCTAAAGGAGTGACATTAAACAACCCACCTGCCACTTGAGCAAGAATAGCATTGGATCCCTGCTTTATAAGAGGAGTTACATCATAAGTGCCGTAGAGCACACTTTTCTCATACTCGGTCTCACCGGGCTCAAAGAGATTTTCTGTGACAGGAATACCATTTAGTTTCATCGTAAATACTCCCAGTGCAGAGGCATAGACGCGTGCTCTTTTCACCTTCTTACCTTCCGGTATTGAGAAGCTCTTACCAAAATACGGCACATTGTGCTTCCATTCCTTCATATCGGAAGCGCTCGGTTCGATCCACTTTGCAGTCCACTCTTCTGGCGACATAAATGATGTCTCAAATACACTTTCCGAGGAAGATTGTTGGTCGTTTATACCCGTAACTGTAACTTCCCATTTATAAGGTTCTCTTGATTTAAGGGTAGACCCTCCATACTCGATATTATTCTGTAAAGGAGATTCCACAACACCGGAATCCCAAATAGTCACATTTTGGGAATCAGAAACCTTTATTCTATAAGATTTCTGATAAAAATCTCTCTCTTGGCTCTCCACTTTCCAACTGAAAGTGGGTGCCTGAGAATCTATTCCCAAAGGCTCGGAGCGTCCTGACACTTTCAACGAAGTCACATCGAAAGATGCTCCCGCCATAAAACCCCAACAACATGAAAATATAAGAAAACTTAGACGTTTCA
>CAMWIF010000410.1 GCA_947174225.1 uncultured Porphyromonadaceae bacterium
ATTATACCATCTGCATCTACGCTCAATATGAGAGTAGATTTTTCCTCCGGCCAATACCAATCTTCCTGCATAGTGAGAATCGTCATATAATAGGCCTCAGGGAACCCTAAATCAGGGTCAAACTCGTAATAAATAGCCTGAGGGAGCTCGACCACAATCTTATCTCCTTCCTTGACACCCTTGACATACGACTTAGTAGGAAGATCCGGAAAAATCTCATAGATATAGACATCATTATCGCTTCCATATACGATATGGGAGCCATACATCTGATCCTTAAATTGGGTAAAGCCAAAACCGGACAAAGTGATACCACTTGTGGTCACAGTGACGTCGACCTTCTCTCCTTCCACCGAAGTAATGACATCTTCCGCAGAGCTGAGTCCCGGGGCAATTTTCACTTGAGGTGATGCAGCCAGTCCGGACAAGGCAACGCATGCTGCTCCCAGTGCGCTTATTATTTTTTTCATAATGCTTACATTTGATATATAAAAGATTAGCGAACAATATTTTTGACAGTGATGGAGGTGCCATCAGTGAATGTGATCTGCTTGATGAATAGGCCTTTGGCATCTTTAGTGACTTCTCGACCGGCAATGTCGAAACACTTTACATGTGCCACTTTCTTATCAGCACTGATATCACTTACAGATGAGCTTTCTAAATCAAGAGTCACGATTTCACTGCGAGTCTCGATTCCGTCGTATTTATAGACACTCTGCACACCAATTGTAGACACACCTTCCACAAAAATATAAACAGCGTGACAGCAACTTCCATAATGCTTCAGGATTGTCATGTCGTCATTTTCGAACGACCATGGAATTTCCTCGAGAGATTCCTCAAGGCCATAATCCTGGGCATCCAATGTCAATGGTTCTCCATTCGCATATACTATATAATACAAATCATCAGTGTCAAGCACATAGCCATCGGTAGACAAAGCAGGGATATAACATTCCAATACTGCTTCTCCGTATTCTTCCATCCAATCATAATATGTCAAATTATATGGATTGGCAGGAGTGCCTTCATAAGAATCCTGCATGATGAGCTCAAACTCATAAAGCTCGTCGACAAAATAAACCTCTTTCTTAGACATATTGAAAAGAAGAACTACAGAAGGATCTTTCAACACCATTTTTTCCTCCTCATAATCCCAAATCAGCTCGAATCTATAGTCGTCAGGCATCAATTCATAGTATGCTTCATTATATTCATTTACAAGGAGCTTAGCACATTTAGTGACGACAAATACACCATCATAATCGCCGACATACTGATTCTGGTCGATATAGACATGAGCTTCAGTGTCGTCATACTCCACAGATGCCTTTACCCAAGCCTCGGGCATTTCCTTACTAAGCCCTTGGAAATAGACTTCCTCACCACCTTGAGCAAAATTTACTGGCCATCCATAGCCAATATAATCGCACTTGTAGGTCCAAAAATTCTCAGAGACCTCCAAGTCATCGGGGACAGAGCCTTGTGTCTCGTTGAAAGGCTCGAGAGAAAGATCCCAGGCTCCATACTTGGTCCATACGCCATCAGTACAGAATGAATAGGCAATAATATGCCTCGGATTGATGCCTTCGGCTTTCCATGTGCCATCTTTTGATATAGAGAATGTCAGTGTGGTATCCTCCGACGGAGCATAGTCGTAGTATATTTCACCATCCTCCTCTATTTCATAATAGTCGCAGATGGTGAGATTCGCACCTTCCTTCATATTTTCATTCCAAAGCACGGTCTGAGGAATATCCACAACGATTTTATCGCCAGCTTTTTTGCCTTTTACATAGGAACCAATGGGGATTTGTGGCAAAATGTTGTAGATATACACTTCATCATTCTCTCCAAACACCACATGAGATCCAAACACCTCATCCTCCAATTCAAAGACATACTCCCCATCATATACGGTAAAGCCGCTGCATGTGACCGACATGTTCAGTTTTTGTCCTTCTACATCATAGATCACATCTTCAGCTGAGCCGACTTTAGCCAGAGCCTTCTTTATGCCGGTATTATTACGATATGATTTTGCATCTCCATCTTTCGTCAGTATATTACGTTCGAAAGAGAAACTTGAAGACACGTAGCGCTGATGCGCCTTGTTGACGGCAGCTGAGCCACAGAGAGCTGTGCATGCTGCGCCAAGTAAGAGTAAAGATTTTTTCATAAATTTACCTTGAAGATTTTTTCTATTTCAAATACAAAATTATGAAAAAATATTTAGAATCGCAAAATAAATATTTTAGTGGAAGAGAGCATTGGGCGGTTAGGAAACCGCCCTCCCATGATATACTTCTATAAATGATCAACAGATATATTAGAGGAGGAAGGTGAAGCCAAGGGTGAAGGGAGAGAAGTTGACGAGTGAAGCGTCATTCAATACCTTCATTGGCGAGTAGCGGACATAGATGCCGAGAGCACTGTGGTAGGATATGGCACCGAAGAGGTCGACTGACACTTTTCTGCGATCGAAATCTTTCCGGAAGTATTCGCAGCGATTGCCGGCAGCATCGTCGTAGATGCCTTTTAAAGATGCATATGTGTTGAAATTAAGGATGGGGCCAAGCTTCAGCTTAAGCCATGACTTTGGCACCCGCCATTCATACATCAATGGCAATTGCAAGCTGAAGACCTTCAGGTTGGAGGATTTCACAAGGGAACCTTCCGGTGCTCTCCCCCACTCTATGCCTCCTGAAGCTGAAGGCTCAAGCCATTTGCCATCGGCTGTAGCCTTATAGTTTCGCCAGTCAAAACCGAGACCAATGTAAAGGCGCGACCGACTGACGA
>CAMWIF010000411.1 GCA_947174225.1 uncultured Porphyromonadaceae bacterium
GATCTTCACCTTGCGAAGAAGCTCGATCCCCTCCTCCCCGGTTGTGTTGCGGCTATAATTCATATCCATAAGGATAAGGTCAAAGGTGGTCTGACGCACCTTTGCCAACGCCTCGTCGGGGGTCGCGGCATTGTCTACGGCATATCCTGCCCGCTTAAGAAGCAGACCCAAAGAGAGCCTTATCGTCTTATCATCGTCAACAATCAGAATCATATCTCAAAATTACAAAAATTTCTCTTATACACCAACATATTATGGGTAAGCAATCTCCACTCCTCCCTTGATTAGCACTCAAACCCCAATCTCCTTATTCATCTTTTACAGCCTCTGCCGGATTGATGCGCATTGCTATCCACGCCGGACCTGCCACACTCACTACTATACCTAAAGCCACCACCACAAACGTGCCTATCTCAAGCCATAGGAGATCAAGTCGGGTGAACTTTTCGTCATAGCCCAACTTCACAATGCCTATCCAACCGATTATACTCATAAGCACTGATGCCCCTACCAACAGAACCAGTCCCTCACTTATAACTCTGCGAAATATATCGGAACGCGATGCGCCACATACCCTGCGTATAGCAATCTCTCCCACACGCTGCTGCATACGGAACCAGAATGTTCCCAATAAACCTAAGAAGATTATGACCAACATAAAGCCGATGACCACAGTGTATAGACGAACTTCCATATCCTGCTTTCGCTCAGATGACTTACGCATATCCGACAATGCCGTACAACTACGCAGATAGACATTTCTTTGGCTCGACATTTCAGGCTTCTCTTCAAAGTCTTGACGAAACTTTGGTCCACATCCCGGTTTCACCCTCACCATTATATCCATCGATTCGGTTACATCGCCCGACTCATCTATAGGAAACACGAGGTCACCACTATCCCTCATATCCTCATAAGCATTGCGGCGCACCTTCACTATAACATCCGCCACACGGTGTATTTTGGTGGTGTCCCACCAACACACCGTTTGACCCACTATCTCTTCTGCTAACCTCATTTCGTAGTCTTTGTCTGGCATCCTCTCCTTATCAACGTGGCTTACCAGCATCTCTCCCTCTTCAAGTTTCCGCTCTATATAATCCTCGTCTTTCCCGGTATGACTTTTCAGCTTTAATACCCTCACAATCTCCGGACTTATATATCGCGTATTACCCATATAAAATATTGAGTCGGGGGTAGGATACCTTAATCTAACATTATTTCCCCAAAAAGACACCTGATAGGGGCTACCATTTTGAGTGAATCCGGCTGCCTCCACATTTGGGTTGTTGCGCAATCCGGCGAGTATAGCTTTAAGATCAGCATTATTCATCTCTTGAGGATGTTCAACCTCCACATAATTGGGCGACCCCTCCCTATGAAAACCAATGTCCAACACATACACATTGTCACCCTCAAAACCGAGAGGACGGAAGTAATCTTGCATGGTCAGGAATAATGCCGAGCCGAAGAACCATATTGCAAGACACACAATCGTAAGACCGAACACGAGCCATATATTGTCGCGCCATTCGTGGCGCATCTGCGACATCAAACTTCTTTTCATCTCTTTTTGATTTACTTAGGTTCTTGATTTTGAAATTGCAACCGCCGGCTCCATCATCGACGCACGCCAAGCGGGCACTGTTGCCGTAAGAAGGTTAAGCACAAGGCAAGCCCCAACGGAGATAAAGAATGTGCTCCACGTAAACAGCATACCGAACGAAGGTGTAGCCATCTTCGCTTCCAAGCTTGATATTCTGTTGCCATCCACAAACATAAAAAATTCCGATGAAAGGGTCAACATAAAAAGATAACTCAATCCTAAGCCTATCAGCCCACCTACAACTGTCACCACAAGGTTTTCTCCTATAAGCTGACGGATTATGTCTCTTCTCTTTGCACCATAAGCCCTGCGCACACCTATCTCAGATACACGGTGACGTAATCTGCCACGCATCATACTGCTGAGATTAATGGCAGGAAGAAGAAGGAGAAGTGCATAGATGATGTATTGGGTACGATGCTCTTTCTTGACATCAGGTTCCACATACCCGACATCCGTCATTCCCAGCTGCTCGGCATCATAAGGCACCCCGTTGTATACCAATTCCGCCCCCTCTTTTGCCCACTCGGCATTAAGAGTAGCATATCGTGATTTCACTTGAGCCTTAACTGATTCCGGATCTGTCTCCTTCTCATAAAGCATAAGTGCCATAACATACCCACAAGCATTGTAGCGGTTTATATTATCCTCACGCATGCTACTGACCACAGGTGTATAAACATCAGCCCATATATTCTGCAAGATGGGATTCACATCCTCTACTACACCGGATATGACATACTTGTCCCTACCTAAACTAATCTCTCTACCAACCACTTCTTGGGTGGAGAAAAGACGATGTGCGAGGCTTCGGGTCACCACTATCTTATTTGTATTGCCAAGACAGTCATCCTCTGTGAAAGGCTCTCCTTCTAAGAAATTAAAATCAAACATCTTCCAGAAATTACCGTCTACCAATTTCGAGGGGGCATTTATCGGCACCTTACCTTTGATAATCACATCTCTTGGGTAGACACTTTGCCCACAATACGACACCACCTCCACACCATCAAGACCTCCATAAAGTCTTTGAGCAAGGGGATAAGCCATATTGCCCCTGGTCATCCAGTTATCTTCCGGATTAGTCGATTTAATAGTTACGGTCATTCCGGCATAAATCCGTTGCCGGTTTATGTCAGGGGCTACCTCCACAGTCTTGAGACTATTAACCATAAACATTACCATCAC
>CAMWIF010000412.1 GCA_947174225.1 uncultured Porphyromonadaceae bacterium
CTTCTTTTACTTTCCGCATTTCTGCAGTCAGTTCCGGCATCGGAATCGGAGAAAACAGGTCGATTACCTTCTTCTCCATATCATCCACATCAAAATCACCGACGACTACGATACCCTGCTGATCAGGACGATACCATTTCTTATAATAAGCACGTAGCACCTCAGGCTTGAAATTCATCACTACCTCCATCTTACCGATAGGAGTCTGCTGATACTGGTACTCCTGATAAATCTGTGGCAATATCGCCTCAAACATTCTATTGTTAGCATCATTACGTGAACGCCATTCCTCCTGGATCACGCCGCGCTCTGCATCAATCTCAGCCTCCTCAAGAAGGATTTCGCCGCTCCAGTCGTGAAGCACAAGCAGCACGCTGTCCATCAACGGCTTGTCTGTAGTAGGCACATTATTGATATTATACACTGTCTCATCAAAATAAGTATACGCATTAATATCTTCACCGAAGCGCATACCCTTTCCTTGGAGGTAATTCAGCATATTCTTGCCGGGGTAATGGCTTGTGCCGTTGAAAGCCATATGCTCAAGGAAGTGGGCAAGACCAAGCTGTTCCTGAGTCTCAAGAGTTGAGCCTACCTTCTGAGCGATATAGAAATTCGCACGCTCTTTCGGCATCTCGTTATGCATGATGTAATAACTCAATCCATTGGGAAGCACACCGTGTTTCACCTTCGGATTCAGAGGAAGTGGTGTCAGCTGCGGCATCTGCGCACTGACGCTCAGCATAGCCATCAACGCAAATGCCAAGCTCATTACTTTCCTTATCATAAGATTTGAAAAATTTATGGTGTTAATTATTCGGTTATACAGTAAAGATTATCTACAAAAATTAGTCTTCAAAAGATTATCTACAAAGGTAGCAGTTTTATTTCATTCAATCAAACTATTTAAGTTTTTTCATCAATTTTAAGAAATGCCATTCATAAGCGCATAAATAGAAAGCCCGGATACAGACTTAATCCCTGTCTTAGCCGTAATATTCTTCCGATGAGTAATCACAGTATTGATAGAAATGCAAAGCTTATCAGCAATCTCCTTATTAATCTTCCCTGCCACAAGCAGCCTCAAAACCTCCTTCTCCCTTGCTGAAAGCTCACCCGGCTCCACACCCTCCTTCGCAATGCCCTCAATCAGCGAAGTCAGCTTCTCCCCTATCACAGCCTCGTCATCAGCCGGTAATATCACCCTCTCCGCTTCCTGACCGCTTCTCCCCTGAAAATTGCCATAGAGAAGCGTCTTCTGCCTTCGGGGCATAAAGTAATCAAGATTACCCACAAAAATCTCCGGCGTGACAACAAACCCGTCGGCACCATCCTCAAAACTGCGGAAATCGTCAAAGGCAGCATAAGACACCACACGTATATCGTGCTCACTCACCACCATACTTTTCACCCCTATGGCAGCCAATGTCGGCAGTCCGATAACCGCAATACCCTTGTCAGCCCCCATAATCATCTATCGTTTCATTACCTCTCCTTACCTGAGGAAGAAGTATACGCCGACGTATACGGTTATTCTGCCTGTAATCCTTCTCAAGAGAGAAAATAGCTGTCACCACTGCTGTAGCCAAATTACGGTCATAGTCACCCCTTAGATGTGCCACAAAAAGATACAGGAGGTCATGCAGTTTCTCCTCTACCTCCGAATGGCTCTCGGCTGAAACCTCAGTCACATTGTCAAGGTCACCACTGAGCAACGCCGGAAATACAGTTACCTCATCTTTTGCCACGATATTCTCTATCTGCAACGCCGTCTCCTCGAAAAATCTGTGAAGCTGTGCAAGGTTATTATCTCCACCACTGCGGGCTATAAGCGAACCGAAATGTCGCCGTATGTTGGGAATCTGCACCTTCACATAGTAGAAAGATGTCTTCCTGAGATAATCTACGGTCTTCTCTCGGGTGAATGTATCTCGCGCATTCACCGGAAAATAATCGGGGTCAAGGAAAGTGTTGATTACAGATAGAAAGAAATCGGCATCGATATGCTCACGTAAGCATATCGAGCCGATTGTGTGTTCTCCCACTCCGAGCCTCACCCCAAGACGATTAATCACCGGGATGAGCTGCGGATGGTTTAATATGGCTTCGGAGAGCTTGCTCTCCCTGTTGTATAACGCCATTCTGTTATTTCTTTACTATGATAGTGGAGTTCTGCGTTATGATGATGTCTACAGCCACATCATGCGGCTCTGTGGGTACCTCATCCACAAGCTGAAACTCATAGCCGATTCCTACCTTCGTCGCCTTCGTGTTCTTAAGCAGACGGTCGTAGAAACCTTTGCCACGTCCGAGGCGGTTACCCTTACGGTCGTAGGCAACAGCCGGCACAACCACCATCTCTATCTCCGACGGATCAACCGTGCAGTTGCCTGTCGGCTCCTCGATGTGGAAGCTCCCTAATTCGAGATGTGACTCATCGTAGGGCAGAATCTCTAAGTTCACTCCGTTTACACGGGGAAGATAGAAATGCTTCCTCTTCCCCCACTTCCCTAAGAAAGCATGGGTGAAAACCTCATCGGGAAGAGAATGATACATTAATATGTGGTCGGCCATAAGGAAAGCCGCTGTCTGCTCAAGCCGTTCAAACACCTCCTCAGCGGCACTGCGCTTCTCCATTTCGGAAAGCATCTGGCGCATAGCCTTTACTTTTCTTCTGATTTCATGTTTTTCCATAACTTAGTGTTTTTCATTTTTTGGGTTATCGTTTATTTCTCCGCTCTGACAAGCAGCC
>CAMWIF010000413.1 GCA_947174225.1 uncultured Porphyromonadaceae bacterium
GAGAAGTATAGGCCGTGGGAGTAGGCTAAGAGGCCGGCTTTTTCGAGTGAGAATTTGCCTGTGATGGGGTCGAGGTAGCGTTCGTCGGCTCTGACGTTGAGCACGTCGGATATGAACATGTCGTGGGTGCCGAGATGGATTATTTCTTTTACTCTGCACTCTATGCTGAGGGGGGATTCGTCGATGGTGGGGGAGGCTACTTTTTCGCCAGGGATGGGGGTCAGTCCGGTTTCTTTCCACTTGTTGTAGTCGCGTCCGGAGCGGACTCCTGCCCAGTCGGTGGCTCGTGCCATGTCTACGGTGGTGAGGTTGATGGTGTATTCCATATTTTCCACAATCAGGGGGTAGGAGGCGCGTTCTTTGCGCACGGATATGTAGCACATGGCGGGATCGGAGCAGATGGTGCCTGTCCAGGCTATGGTGAGCATATTCCAGTTTTCGGGGGAGTTGCCGCAGGTGACGAGGACTGCGGGGAGGGGGTAGATTTGGGTGCCGGGGCGCCAGGAGACTTTTGACATAGCTTTTGGGTTTGAGTAAAGAAAAACCGGATTATGGGTTTTCATAGTCCGGTTTTTCTTTTTTGATTTTAGATGATGGGATTATTCTGCGCTAAGGTCGGCGAGTACTTTCTTGATCTTTTCTTCGGCTTTGAGAACTGTTTCCTCGTATTGGTCTTTTGAGGGCATGTTTTCGCGAACCTCTACGTAGAACTTGATCTTAGGCTCTGTGCCGGAAGGACGAACTGATACCTTGTCGCCTGCCTCTGTGAAGAACTGAAGGACGTTGCTTGTGGTGGGGAAGTTCATCTTTGTCACAGTACCGTTCTTGAGGTCGTGGCAGTTGAGGTCTGCGTAATCCTTAACGGTCACAACGGGTGAACCGGCGAGTGACTTGGGAGGATTCTCGCGGTAGTTCTTCATCATAGCTACGATTTCGTCGGCACCTGTCTTACCCGGACGAACCACGCTTACGCCACGCTCACGAGAGAAGCCATATTTCTCGTAGATGTCGAGAAGGAGATCATAGAGAGTAAGGTTCTGCTCGGCTGCCCAAGCTGCGATCTCACACATAAGAGTGATTGAGGAAACGGCATCCTTATCGCGTACGAAAGTTTCGGGAAGGAATCCGTAGCTTTCCTCACCACCGCCAAGGTAACGCTCTGTGCCTTCGAGGTTGCGCATTACGTTGGCAATCCACTTGAAGCCGGTGAAGCAGTCGTAGCACTTCACATCGTTTGCCTCAGCGATACGCTTGATGGTCTCGGTGGTCACGATGGTCTTAACGCAATATTCATTGCCTTTTAGGAGACCGAGTTCACGGTTGCGTGTAATGATATAATAAAGGAATATCATCACGATCTGGTTGCCGTTGACAAGCTGATACTCACCCTTGCTGTCGCGTACTACAAGACCGATACGGTCAGAGTCGGGGTCGGAAGCCAAAACGAGGCTTGCACCTGTCTCCTTAGCCTTGGCGATACCCAAGGTCATAGCCTCTGAGTTCTCAGGGTTGGGGGAAACTACAGTGGGGAAGTCGCCGCTCTGAACGTCCTGCTCGGGCACGTGGATAACATTCTCGAAGCCCCATTTCTTGAGGGAGTCGAAGATAAGCATACCGCCTGTGCCGTGGATCGGTGTGTAGACGATCTTCATATCAGCGTGTTTCTTGATAGCCTCGGGAGAGAGGGAGAGGGTCTTGATGTCGTCGAGATACTGCTCGTCGATATCCTTGCCGATAATCTGGATGAGATCCTTGTTGGGGGTGAACTTAATCTGGTCAACAGAGGTAATTGCGTTCACATAGGCGATGGTCTCCACATCGTGGGGAGCAATCATCTGAGCGCCGTCGCTCCAGTAAGCCTTATAGCCGTTATACTCTTTCGGGTTGTGGCTTGCAGTCACCATCACACCGCTTTGGGTGCCGAGCTTACGGATAGTGTAAGATACCTCGGGCACGGGACGGCAAGATTCGAAGAGATATACCTTGATGCCGTTTGCAGAGAAGATGTCGGCAGCGAGTTCGGCAAACTTACGGGAGTTGTTGCGCACGTCATGACCGATAACCACAGAGATCTGAGGCTCATCTTTGAAAACGTCGTTGAGGTAGTTGGCGAGACCCTGTGTGGCTGCGCCTACGGTATAGATGTTCATACGGTTGGAGCCGGCACCCATAATGCCACGAAGGCCACCTGTTCCGAATTCGAGATCTTTATAGAAAGCGTCGACAAGGGCAGTAGGGTCGGTGTCGTCGAGCATAGCCTGAACGGCAGCTCTTGTTTCTTCATCATACTGGGGGCCGAGCCATTTCTCAGCCTTTTCTTTGACGGTCTTAAGCAATTCGTCGTTATTCATACTTAAATACGTTTTTTATTTTGGGTTTCTCTTAATATTTGGATAGAATTTACCTCCGCTGTAAGCTTAGATTAGCTTGAAAGGGGAGGGGCTTTATCTTCTTAACAATAAAACGACCTAATTTATCAGCGCAAAGCTAATGAAAAAAGCTGAAAAAATAAAGTTTAACATATGAAATTTTGAGAATTTGGATTTTGGATAGATTTAGCGAGGATTATTAAGGGGATTTTGGGGATGGGGTATTAGTATATATAGGCTGCTTCGCCCGGAGACAAACCTATTTCACCCGGAGACAAACCTGCTTCGCCCGGCGATAAGGCTTTAGAGCTTTAGGGAGGAGGTTATGGGTTTTAGGGAGGGTAAGGACTTTTAGGG
>CAMWIF010000414.1 GCA_947174225.1 uncultured Porphyromonadaceae bacterium
CCACGCTTCGTATTGGGAGTGGCAGCCATATCATATTCTATCTTGGCACCGGAAGAGAGCACCTCGTGGTCAAGGTAATTCTTGTCATAGTTCTTTCCATTGACAGTCATCTTCTCCACATACCGGTTGGCATCGCTGTTGGCAGGAGCACTGATGGTCACCGTCTCGCCGTTTTCAAGGTTCAGTTTCACATTCTTGAATAGGGGCGTACCCAGCACATACTCTCCACTGCCGGGACATACAGGATAGAATCCCAGGGCAGAGAACACATACCAAGCTGAAGTCTGTCCGTTATCCTCGTCGCCGCAATAGCCGTCAGGATTAGCGTTATACATACGGTCCATCACCTCTCTTACCCAATGCTGCGCCTTCCAAGGCTCATCGGCATAGTTGTAAAGGTAGATCATATGCTGAATAGGCTGGTTACCATGTGCGTAATTACCCATATTCATAATCTGCATCTCCCTGATTTCGTGGATTACGGAATTATAGTAGCTCTCATCGAAGATTGGCGGAACAGTGAATACGGAATCAAGCATTCCGGTGAAGACCTTCTCACCACCCATGAGATTGATAAGACCCTGCGGATCATGGAACACCGACCATGTGTAGTGCCAGGAATTACCCTCTGTGAAGGCATCGCCCCACTTCAGGGGATTGAAAGGTGCCTGAAATTGTCCATCCTGATTCTTGCCTCTCATCAGCTTGGTCTCAGGGTCATAGAGGTTCTTATAATTCATAGCTCTCTGCTTGAAGGGAGCAAGCTCCTCTTCCGACTTACCTAACTTCTTACCCAATTCATAGATGCACCAGTCATCGTAGGCATATTCGAGAGTACGGGCTGCATTTTCTTTTATATTGACATCATAGGGCACATAGCCGAGCTTATTATAGTATTCATGGCCAAGACGACCGGTGGAAGATACAGTGGGATGAACATTATTTGCACCATTCACCACAGCCTCCCAAAGCACCTCAACATCCTTCTCAGGTACTTTCACACCCTTAAGCCATGCGTCGGCTACCACTGAAGCGGAGTTATTGCCCACCATACAGCCACGATGACCCGGGCTTGCCCATTCCGGTAAAAAGCCACTTTCGCGGTAAGCGTTGGCAAGACCCTCCTGCATCTTCTCGTTCATAGAGGGATAGAGAAGATTCAACATCGGGAAAAGGGCACGGAAAGTATCCCAGAAACCGGTGTCGGTAAACATATAACCGGGAAGCACCTGACCGTTGTAGGGGCTGTAGTGAACAGGATTTCCCTCAGCATCAATCTCATAGAAACTACGGGGGAAGAGCACTGAGCGGTAAAGGCAGGAGTAGAATGTGCGAAGACGGTCAAGATCGTCATCCTCCACCTCAATTCTGCCTAACACATCGTCCCAGCGAGCCTTCCCTTCCGCTTTGATACGGGCAAAATCACCGTCACCAAGCTCCTTCATATTAAGTGCCGCCTGCTCAGGACTGATAAAGGAAGATGCCACCTTAGCATTTACCACCTGACCCTTCTTTGTCTTGAAACCTACTATGGCTCCGGCGTGGTTAGCCTCACTCTCTGCCTTACCCTCCGAAATCTCTCCATCGGCAACGGTAGCATAGTAAGTGAAGGGAGTATCAAACACTATCTCAAAATAATTCTTGAAATTTTCAGGTACGCCACCACTATTCTTGGTTGTGTAGCCCACAATCTTATTCTCAGAGGGGATGACCTTAACCGAAGAACCATTATCGAAGGGGTCAATCACCACAGTTGAGAGATCATTCTCAGGGAAAGTAAAGCGGAAAGCAGCCGCACGCTCGGTCGGTGTCACCTCAGCCACAACATCGTGGTCGGCAAGATATACCTTATAGTAGTAAGGACATGCCTCCTCAGCCTTATGGGAGAACCAGCTTGCACGTGCATCCTCATCAAACACCACTTCGCCAGTCACTGGCATTATGGCAAACTGAGCGTAGTCATTGATCCAGGGACTGGGCTGATGAGTCTGCTTGATGCCACGGATCTTGTCAGCATCGTAAGTATACGCCCAACCGTCACCCATCTTGCCGGTCTGGGGAGTCCAGAAATTCATACCCCAGGGAAGTGCCACTGCCGGGTAGGTATTACCTGTGGAAAGCGAATGTTTTGACTGAGTACCTACTAAGGTACTTACATACGAGGAGGGAGATTTCTCCTCCTTGGCAGATGCCGACGTACATGCCGCCACTGTTATTCCGATTGCAGCAGCCGAACACAAAAGCAATGAGAATTTAGTCTTGATATTCATTGTTAGTTTAGTTTTGATACTCAAAATAAATTTGGGTTAATGTTCTCCGCATTATTCACCACATAGAATACGCTTAGTTTTTTCACCACGTAAAATTACAATAAATTAAAACATTACAATGTGTTCATCTCTGCCAAATCTGTATATAAACCTATTCTGCCACAAATTTGGCAGTTTTGAGCCATCATTTTTTAAGGAGGAAAGGCTTACGCTATAACTAATGCTTATCCCCCATAGAATATAAGAACCGACGGCTTGCGGAAGCCATCGGTCTTTATATTAATTTCAATCTGTAATTTTATAAACTATTAGTATAAGCTTCGGATTATTTACCGAAAAGTTTTTTGAAGAATCCCTTAGTCTTCTGAAATATATTTTTCGAAACCTTTACTGTACCGTCCTTAGCTTTGCCATAGACCTCGACAGACTTGTCAGCCACCTTCTCGGC
>CAMWIF010000415.1 GCA_947174225.1 uncultured Porphyromonadaceae bacterium
CCGTTAGCATCTGTAGTAGCCGAAGAGGATACGGTGTAGCGTCCGTTGACAGTCTGGGTTACGGTCACATATGCACCTGCAAGAAGCTCATTCAATCTTGCGTCGGTGAGCACACCCTTCACCTCAATCTTTGTGAGCGGAGTGAGATTAACCGTCACATCATTGTTGTCAGCCAACACTGCCCATTTACCGTTTTCAGGAAGCACATACTCTATGCCCAACTCCTGGGGAAGTGAGATCTCATAGCTAATCTCGTCACCCTCTACCTGAGCGGTGAGTAGAGAACCAGTGCCGATAAAGGTATGATCCTCGCCAAACCAAGAGATTGAAGTGTTGTCAGCCACATTCTCATTGTCAGGAGTCATAACCGAAAGGCTAACCTCCTGAAGCTGGAGCAGAGAGTCAAACTTGTAGTCCCATCCATCCTGCGGCATTACGAAGTCAAGCTCCTTACCTATAACATGGCCATTGGGAGCCAATGCATAGAGGCTATACTTCAAATCAGGGATAAGATTACCAAAAATGAACTTGGTACGGTTGCCCGTAACCACAAGTTTCTGGGTCTGACCTGTCGAGATGTTATTGAGCTGCAATGATACGTTGCGGTAACGTCCATCAGCGGCATCATCGGGAAGAGTGACAGAAAGAGCTGTGGAATCCTCGTCGATAGTCATAATCTTATAGTTACTCCAAGGTTCGGTATTCATATAAAGATCCATCGAACTTGAATAAACCTTCACCACAAGATTATCAGGCACACCGTTGAATGCCTCATAATAAACTGTCGGAGGCATTGAGGAATACATCACCAATTCCGAAAGGTTCTTACACTCATAGAAAGCCCAATCATAAATCTCATTGATTGATGAAGGAAGCATCAACTTTGTCAGAGCCTCACAATTCTCGAATATCCAAGATGGCACATAGCTATAGCCGGATGTGCGGCTGAAATCAGCCTGTGTAAGACCGGTAAGATTACGTACTACACCGAGGTCATAAGGACTCATCTTACCAATGACGGTAAGGTTAGATACGCTTACATAGTCCTCCTCTGTCATTCTGTAGATAGCATCCCAGAGATAACCCGGCTCGAAATGGTCAATGATCAGGTCACCGGTAGCCGAATCCCAAGAGTTGGGCCAAGGCTCGCCCGGATTAGCGGGATCGAACACAAACTGGGCAGTATACTCCAGATTCTTCTCTCCCATCTTTATCGGGAGTTCACGCTCTGTAGAGATAATCTTCCCATCCTGCTTCCAGCAAGAAAACTTATAACCTGTATACGGATAAGCATAGAGCCAAGTCTCTTCACCTTCGGTGAGAAGGAAATTATTATTATTAACCCAACCGGCTATAGAGGGTGAGCAATATACATTTACCCTATGGTTATATCCGTTGAGATTGGGATCGCCCGGATTGGAGGGATTGAAATCCACCTTGTCAAACCAAGCTGTGAGCACAACCGGCTCTGCCGGCATCTGATAGTAGAATGAACTACCGGTAGAGACTACCGAATCACCTACCATCCAAGCACGGAACTCATAGCCCAGTCGGGCATGAGCCTCGCAGTAGACCGTTTCATCTGCCTGCGCATATATCGCCCGCACCGGAGTGGTGTTTCCCGCCTGCTCCGGAGCCGTCTTCACTGTAAGGCGATAGCCCATCTGGGGATCGGGGGGATTGGTCGGGTCGAAACCCAGACCGCTCCCGCCTTGTGCCCTGACGCTCATCACCACAGTGAGGGCGAGCAAGAATGATAATATCTTTTTCATCGTTTTTGCTGTTAGTGTGAATTACAGGTCAAACGGATCACTTGCTGATATTGACCTTTGTTGTAACGTTGCCAACCTTCACCACGTAGATTCCGCTCTCAAGAGTAACTGAGAACTCAGCGCTCTTCTCAGAAGCTACAACCTTACCGTCGGCAGCCACAACCATAATCTCTACAGGCTCGTCAGCCACGATATTAAGAGCATTGCCCTCAACCTTCACGTCAAGACCTTCAACAACAGCTGAATCAACACCTGATACAATGCCGATAGTGACAGTGAAACGGTTGTCGTTAGTAGCAGCGTCAGCCTCAAATGTATATGCACCGGATGTGAGGTCGGTGGTGACACCTGTCACGTTGTCGGTAAGCATTACGCTATAACCGGCAGCGTTGCGTGAGTCAAGAGAGATAGTGTAAGAACCGGCTTTGCCGAAGCGAGTGCCGAGAGTGAACTGACCGTTGCCGAGCGGAGACTCGCTGATAGCCATACGCACGTTATTATTGTTCACGAAGATCTGGGGCACGAGTTCACTTGTGCTCATAAACTTGGAAGCGTCACGATTAGCCTCATAAGCGAAGGAAGCCTCGCTGTTGACTACGATACGAGTGCGGTCCATACCGCTTTCACCGTTAACATAGAAATTGAAGAGTGAACGGTTAAGGTTGACACCTGCGGCACGGGTCTGGGGCTGAGCAAGATCAAGTTCGGCAGCTGCCTCACGGCTGTGGGCACGACCTGCAGGATTCAACTTGACAGCGTTGCCACCCTCTACACCCTGACGCTGAACGAAGAATGCCTGGAAGGGATCCAATACATAATCATCGTCAACGGGAGAGTAAGCATAGTAAGTGTTGTCAGCCCATACGGTAATAGGAGCGTCGAAATCTACAGCCTTGATGTTAAGGTAAGCGGGATAAGTGTTACCTACGAGGTTCCAAGAAG
>CAMWIF010000416.1 GCA_947174225.1 uncultured Porphyromonadaceae bacterium
GGCATACGATATGAATAAGATAATCGATGTGGATCATGCCGCCGACATCGCTACGGCAGAGAAATTCCTTAGCGATAAGGACTGATTGCCTGATATACAAACTGAATATATCTAACTATATTAATTGCACTAATGTCTGAGATAAAGATAGCGGGAGTGATGAGGGCAGGTGCCTACTCCCCGAACCATATTGGCAACGACACCGCCATCTTCAACGCCGCAGTTGACCAGCTGAGGAAGAGAGGTTGTGAGGTGAAGGTGTACAGTGAAGACCAGTTCAATTCCTCTGAAATAGACGCCCCCATAATTCTCAATATGTGCCGGGAACAAGCTTCCATAGCGAAACTCCAGGCTTTGGAGGATGAAGGACGGCTCGTGATTAACTCAGGATACGGCATAGAGAACTGTACGCGTGAACGGATGACACGCATCCTTCTGGGCAACAAGATACCTTACCCTGAGAGCCTGATAGTCAACACTAACGAGAATGTAATCGACGACCTTCGTGAAGTGGGGTTCAAATCCTGCTGGATAAAGAGGGGCGATTTTCACGCTATGCACAAGGAAGATGTGAGCTATTGTCGCCATCCGGAGGAGGCTCAGGAGGTGCTTCACGAATATTTCTATCGTGGCATCAAGAGGGCTGTGATCAACCGTCACCTTGTAGGTGATTTGATTAAGTTCTATGGCGTTAGCGGTCAGCCTTTCTTCTTCTGGTTCTATCCTTTCGACGAAGGTCACAGCAAGTATGGCTATGAGGCAGTCAACGGCAAGAGCCGAGGACTTCACTTCGAACTCGATGAACTAAAGCAGATGTGCCAGAAGGCATCCGATATATTGGATGTCAAGATATATGGAGGCGATTGCATCGTAGATCCCGACGGGACAATGCGTATCATTGACTTCAACGACTGGCCAAGCTTCGCTCCTTGTCGTATGGAGGCTGCTCCCTACATAGCTAAATGTGTGCTTGCTTCAATTAAAGAATGGAGGAAGAAGAAATGAAGGAGGATGGATTACATAAAGGGGATGGTGATTCGGGGCAGAAGGAGAAGAAGCCGGGATATAAGGAGTCTCTGAAGTCGATGGACACTGAGGAAACCTTCGACCTGATGTTTTATAGGCCCATCGGTTATCAATGGGCTATGCTTGCGAAGCGTCTCGGAATTACTCCTAATGCCATAACCATAGCTTCAATCTTCTTAGGCATAGGAGCCGGAGTGGCGTTCTATTTCAATAATCTTTGGATAAACATCTTAGGTGTGGTACTTTTGATGTGGGCTGACTCGTTTGACAGTGCCGATGGCCAGCTTGCCCGTATGACCAAGCAATATTCCCGTATCGGTCGTATCCTTGATGGAGTGAGCGGCGATATATGGTTTGCGGTGATATATATAGCTATCTGTATGCGGGAGAACGTCACAAGTGAGTTTTTCTCTGCCCACCATTGGGTGATATGGGTGACAGCTGTGGTGACAGGTCTATGCCATGCCATACAGGCTGCAATGGGCGACTACTATCGCCAATTTCATCTTTTCTTTCTCAAGGGTAAGGAGGGGAGTGAACTTGACACGGCTTCCAAACTCTGGGAACGTTTTCACCAACTTAGCTGGAAACATGATTTTTGGCGGAAACTCACTCTCGCTTTCTACACCAACTACACTGTGGGACAGGAGAAACGTACACCCTGGATGCAGAGACTGCGTAAGGCGTTGGCAGAGAAATATGGTTCTGACATCCCTCAGAGCTTCCGCGATGCTTTCCGTGAGAAGAGCAAACCCCTTATGAAGTATACCAATATTCTTTCGTTCAACACAAGAAGTTTTGCTCTTTTTGCCGCTATATTGATCTTTCGTATGCCTTGGCTGTATTTTGCCTTCGAACTCACAGTGCTTAATATCGTTTTAATATATATGATGTGGCGCCACGAGAAGATATGTAAGGATTTTGTGGCACAGCTTCAAAAATGATAACTTATAAACGGTAGATATTATGAATGTAGACATTAGCAAAGTAAAGGGAATTATATTCGATTATGGTGGTACTCTCGACACCGGTGGCGACCATTGGAGTGAAGTGATCTGGGATGCTTGGCAAAAGGCAGGCGTGGCAGCTGATAAGGGGGAGTTCCGCGAGGTATATGTTTATGCCGAGCGTGAACTTGCACGCACTCTCCATATCCTTCCGCACCATAATTTCCAAGACCTTCTCGATATAAAAATGCAGATTGAGCTTCAGAAGCTTGCTGAAGACGGGCATTTCCCGCCGGCTCAGATAGAGGATATGGCTAAGAAGGTGGCTCAAATCTGCTATGACTCGGCAAAAGCATCTGTTGAGAAGGCGAAGCCGGTGCTTGATGCGCTTTCAAAGAAATATCCGATGGTGCTTGTGAGCAATTTCTATGGAAATATTGAAACTGTGCTCAAGGATTTTGGGATTGACGGCTATTTCAAGAAAGTGATAGAGAGTGCGGTGGTGGGAGTGAGAAAGCCCGATCCGAAAATTTTCACTCTCGGAGTTGAGGCTCTTGGTCTTAAGCCGGAAGAGGTGCTTGTCATTGGCGATAGCTATGCCAAGGATATTGTGGCGGCTGAGAAAGCCGGCTGCCAAGCCATATGGCTTAAAGGTAAGGGTTGGACCCAGGCAGAAGATGATATTATTCACCCCAATATGGTTAAGACCCTTGATGAAGCATTGTCTTTCATAGAG
>CAMWIF010000417.1 GCA_947174225.1 uncultured Porphyromonadaceae bacterium
ATGACCTTTATGTATCTCAACGCCACATTCTCGGGTAGGGGTCCTTTTTTCTTTACCATCTCTGAAAGACTCATCCCTTCGATAAAGTCCATTTCATAGTAAACGGTATCGTTTTCTTCGAAGATTGAATGGATTTTCACTATCCCCGGATTGTCGAATTGAGCTATGTGTTCGGCTTCCCTCTTGAACCGGGTCTTCATACGTTCCACTTGCTTCCGAGTATTTTCAGTTCCAAGTGACACATGGCTTGTAGTCTTGTCTCTGTTGCAGAAGTCACCAGGAAAGAATTCCTTGATTGCAACTTTTCTTTTAAGGGTCGTGTCAAATGCCAGATAGGTGATTCCGAATCCTCCCTGCCCGAGGATTCCCTCAATCCTATATTTCCCTTGAAGTATGGTTCCCGGCGGCAGTCCTATGCTTGTATCCATTTTGTAAGATAGTTTTAGCGATATGGCGAGGCATTATATCCTCGCCATATCCTTAGTTTCAAAAAATTTCAGAGGCATTTCTCATATAATTTCTTTACCTCATCCGCCGGCAGTTGCCACTCGTCATATACTCTGAGATTCGCTATCTTCATATTCGGAGTGTTCGTTCCTCCAATAATGAATTTGGTCCCGGTGCCGAAATGCCTTTCATTATCATCTTTTTCAGCCCATGCTCCATACTCTTCAGTTATTGTGTCCATAAGCATCCCATCGATATACAGTGATGTGGTGATATAGTCCTCCTTAAGGATATTGTGGTCTGATACAAGCACTATATGATGCCAATCTCCGTCATCAATCGTATTGTGGGTAAAATGCCCGAGATCATACCAAGAAGAGGCTATATGAGATCGGGTCATAACATATCTGAGATGCCCGTTAGTAAACGAAAGATACATCATTTCTGAAGAACCGTAAGATTCATTTGAGGAGGTAACCCAGAAAATGTTACCTTCATCTATATCCTTTATCCAGAAACTTATTGTCATAGAAGATGAGTCAATAAGTCCATCGGTGATAACCACTTTAGATCCGTTGGCTCTTGAGAATGACAGAGCCTTGGTTCCAGATGTCGGTCCTGCCACAAAAGTAGGTTCCGGATTTCCGTATGCGTATTTATCATTACCGCTCTCGTCATTGTAATGCCCGTTGAAGGTAAAATACGCACAAGGAGTCTTTGTTACATTAACGTTAATTTGTGGCTTTTGATTCTCACTATTCTTATCTCCGCCAAGATCTATTCCAAGCTCTTCCTTAATGATATCACAGCTTGGCAGAAAGCATAGAAAGGATAAGATAGTAATTGATAAAATCTTTCTCATAATGTTATTGTTTTGCTTCGTAAATCGCTTTTATTTGATTTGCAGTGAGTTTTAAAGTATATGTCCTGAGATTTGCTATACTCATATTCGGTGTGTTAGCTCCTCCCATAGAGAATTTCACACCGGTATCAAAGTGTCTTTTGGAAGTGTCTTTTTCATTATAAGCGCCATACTCTTCCTTTATACTGTCCATTTGTATACCATCTACATATAACGTAGTAGTGACATGATCTACATTCTGATTGTTGAAATCCGAAACGAGTGCGATATGATGCCATTCGCCGTCATTTATAGCCTTGTGGGTGAAATAACCGAGATCATACCAAGAAACGGCTAGATAGAATCGGTTCATAACATATCTGAGCTGTCCCTTGGTATAGGAGAGACACATCATCTCCTTATGACCATCCGATTCATTTGAGGAGGTGACCCAGAAAATGTTGCCTTCATCAATATTCTTAATCCAAAAACATACCGACATAGAAGTACGGTCAATCATGCCGTCATTCACTGAGAAAGTAGTTTCATCTTTTCTGGAGAATGAGAGTGCCTTAGTGCCCCCTACCACTCCATTTATGTAAGTCGCCTCAGGATTGACAAATCCATACAATGTGTTTTCAGCCAAATCGTCAAGGTTGCCGTTGAATGGGAAATAGGCACGAAGTCCCTTAGTCTCCACTATATCACTCGGTATTTCTGTACCTCCACTTCCATTGGCAGTAACGGTAATGACCTCTGATCTTACTCCGTCAGTTATGGTGAAAGTTGTGTTCAGCTGTCCCGTCAACTGGTTTCGGTCGAGCATTACTTTGATCACGCTGCTACCTCCGGCAGCCACTGTGCCTTCCGATGCCGATAGCGTCAACGACTTTTCGGTGATGTCATTAGCTGTCCAGTTGAGAGAAGTAGTACCGGTGTTGCGGATGGTAAGGTTCTTTTCAGTGTCATTGCTGCCGAAATCAAGGATCTTAGGTTCGATCGACATCTCCGATTTCGCATTGCCCGGGGCACAGGAGATGGTGAGTGGATACGAGTTTCCGAAGGCGTGGAAATTGACTACTACCGATTTCTGTTCGGAAAGATAGTTTCGATCTACAGTAAATACGAGGCTCTGAGTACGTCCTGGCTGAATCGAGCCTGCCATTTCAGATACAGATAGCCAGTTGTTGTTGCCAAGGTTAATCGACCATTCGGCGTTGGAGTTGCCGTTGTTTGTTATGGTTACACTTAAGTCTGTTTGATTTGTACCGAAATTAAGCGAAGAAGGATTGAGTTCGATAGCTGCCTTCTTTTCTGTAGGGTTCATCTGCACGTTTACAGAGATGGTCTTTCCAGCTACTACCGATGCTGTAGTCTGCTCTGTGGTGTATCCGGTTTTAGTGAAGACAATATTATGA
>CAMWIF010000418.1 GCA_947174225.1 uncultured Porphyromonadaceae bacterium
TTTCACTGCCGGGCGACGGCACATATACCGTCACAGCAATACGCGAGACACTCGACCGCTCCAATCTCGGAAATCTCAAGGTGGGCGACCTTGTAAATGTGGAGAGATCTATGAAGATCGACGGGCGACTTGACGGACACATCGTGCAGGGCCACGTTGACACTACCGCCGTTTGCGAAAGCGTAGAGCCTGCCGACGGGAGCTGGTATTATAAATTCTCATATAATGTAGACCCCGCCCTCATCAAGAAAGGATACATGACTGTGGAGAAGGGGTCAGTGACTGTGAACGGAGTGAGCCTTACGGTATGTGACTCAGAACGCGACAATTTCCGCGTGGCAATTATCCCCTATACTCACGACCACACCAATTTCCACCGTATCGAGCCGGGCACTGTTGTGAATCTTGAGTTTGACATAATCGGCAAGTATCTTGCCCGCCTCGCTGAACTTTCATAATTTTATCACGATGGATAAGAAGATAATCGTAGCTTTAGACGGCTACTCCTCATCAGGCAAAAGCACAATGGCACGTGCACTTGCCCGTGAGGTAGGCTATGTATACGTTGATTCCGGTGCGATGTACCGTGCTGTCACTCTATACGCTATCCGCAACAATCTTGTAAATCCGGATTCCACCATCAAGGTGCCGCAACTCATCCGGGCATTGCCATCCATCCACATAAGCTTTGCCCCCGCAGGAGCCGACGGCGTGCAGCATACCCTCCTCAACGGAGAAGATGTGGAAAGCCAAATTCGTGATATGAAGGTAAGTTCGCTTGTAAGTCCGGTAGCAGTGATACCTGAGGTACGTGAACGTCTCACCGCTCTCCAGCAGGAGTTTGGCAAAGAGAAAGGTATTGTGATGGATGGACGCGATATCGGCACAACTGTGTTTCCCCACGCCGAACTTAAGGTATTTGTATGCACAAATGCAGAGGAACGTGCCCGCCGTCGCTATAAGGAACTTCTTGGCAAAGGTATCGAGGTAAGTTACGATGAGGTACTTGCCAATGTGCTTGAGCGCGACCATATCGACTCAACCCGTGAAGTGTCGCCGTTGCGTAAGGCAGATGACGCCATCGAACTCGACAACGGCTCTATGACACCCGAAGAGCAGATGGAATGGCTTCTGAAGAGGTTTAAAGAAACAGTGGCTAAGTGATGAGTGTAGAGATAGATGTAAATTCCGGTTTCTGCTTTGGTGTGGTCACCGCCATAACAAAGGCTGAAGAGGAATTGGGTAAGAGCGGCCAGCTCTACTGCCTAGGCGACATCGTACATAATGCCGGGGAGGTAGAGCGTCTTAGAGCCAAGGGATTGAAGACCATAACCCATGACGAATTGGCACGCCTCCACGATGTGAAGGTGCTTCTGCGTGCCCACGGCGAACCTCCGCAGACCTACTCTACCGCCGAGACCAACAACGTAAAGATTATCGACGCTACCTGCCCGGTGGTGCTCCAGCTTCAGCGGCGCATCAAAAAAGCCTACACTGAAGGCGTGGAGGCGGAGAAAGCAGGGGGTAAGAAACCGCTCATTGTTATATATGGAAAGAATGGCCACGCCGAGGTGAACGGACTTGTGGGACAGACCAACGGTGAGGCGGTGGTGATTCAGGATGTTGATGGCATCGACTCGCTCGATCTCTCTCGCGACATCCTTCTTTATTCACAGACCACAAAATCATTGGAGGGTTTTCGTCAGGTAGTGGAGGAGATAAAGCGACGCAAGACCACAGGCAAATTCGAATATTTCGACACCATATGTCGTCAGGTTGCCAACCGTATGGAGAAGATGCGTGAGTTTGCCCGCAACCACGAGGCAGTGGTCTTTGTGAGCGGTGCGAAAAGTTCCAACGGCAAGGTGCTCTATGAGAAATGCCGTGAGGTCAACCCACGCACCTATCTTATCTCTGACGAGACCGAACTTGACCCCATCTGGATAGAGGGAGCCGACACCATTGGCATATGCGGTGCCACCTCTACTCCGCTGTGGCTGATGGAACGTGTGGCTGACAAAATCAAGTCAATTCATGAAGCCTGACACTATCGCTTCTCCGGCTTCCTCACCGCGCGATGAACATTTTATGGCTCTCGCTCTGCAGGAAGCCTGGGAGGCAGCTCATAAAGATGAAGTTCCGGTAGGGGCAATCATCACTGTGGGCGACCGTATCATTGCCAAAGGGCATAACCTCACCGAGACTCTGAACGATGTCACTGCCCATGCGGAGATGATGGCAATAACCGCAGCGGCAGATTCGCTCGGAGGTAAATATCTGCCTCAATGCACACTCTATGTCACCGTGGAGCCTTGTCCTATGTGTGCCGGCGCTCTCGGGTGGAGCCAAATCGGTAGGATAGTCTACGGCGCTTCCGACCCAAAGCGGGGTTTCACCCGTTTTTGTCGTGATAATCTATCCCCGCTTCACCCCAAGACAATTGTCACCTCCGGGATCCTTGCAGAGGAAGCCTCACAGCTTATGTCAGATTTTTTCCGCTCAAAACGTCGCCGAAGATAATCATAAAAAGCTTTTTTTCTTGCAACCAATATAATTTTTAGTTAATTTTGCAAATGATAAATCGATATTTCACATAAGCTTTATCAATCTAACTGAATTATTAACTTGGAAACCCGGCAGAAGAAGGAATAAATAACCAATTATAATTTACTGATTATCTCATACAGCCTCTGTTGAT
>CAMWIF010000419.1 GCA_947174225.1 uncultured Porphyromonadaceae bacterium
GTCCTAAATATGGCAAGATTATGAAGTTGCTTGGCAAAGCTATCACAGAGATGAGCCAGAAGGATATTGCCACATTGGAGAAAGAGGGTGAGTTCAAATTCTCTACTCTTCCCGGTGAACCTGTCGTGACTCTTGAAGACGTTGAAGTGATTCCGGAGGATGTACCGGGTTGGCTTGTGGCTAACGATGGCAGTGTCACCGTGGCTCTTGACGTGACTGTGACCCCCGAATTAAAGAATGAGGGTATGGCACGAGAACTGATCAACAGAATCCAGAACATCCGTAAGGGAAATGACTTTAAGATTACCGATAAGATTGAGGTTGTGCTCAGTGATGTGCCTGAAATAAGAGACGCGGTAGAGGCATTCGGCGATTACATTGCCAGTCAGGTGCTCGCTGATTCAATCACACTTGAGGCTGATCTTGCCGGAGATGACCTTAAGGATCTGGAAATCGATGGAGTTAAGGCTTTTGCCAAAGTAACAAAAAGGTGATGGCCTCCGCAGAGAATGATGGTAATATACCGTCGGTCACTTCCGATAAGAGTGTTATCGACCGACGTATTTGGACAGTGATTGCCATTAGTGTGTTAGTGGTATTATTCGACCAGATAGTCAAGATCTATGTCAAGACGCATTTTTATCTTGGTGAGTCATATCCGATAGCCGACTGGTGGGAGATCAAATTCATCGAAAACAATGGCATGGCGTTTGGTCTTGAGCTATGGAATAAGATAGTGTTGACCGTTGGCAGAATAGCTGCGGTGGCGCTGTTTATCTGGTTTATGGTTAGGATCAGGGCTGTGGAGGGGCTTCGTATCGGATTTTATGTTGCAGTGGCTTTAATAATAGCCGGAGCGGCAGGAAATATATTCGACTGTGTTTTCTACGGTCAGATATTCAATAATCCGATGCCCCCTGAGGTGGCTGTCCTTTTCCCTGAAGGTGGCGGCTATGCGGGCTGGTTTGAGGGAAAAGTGGTAGATATGCTATATTTCCCGCTTTTCAGCTTTACTTGGCCTACGTGGATGCCTTTTGTTGGGGGAAGCAATTATGAGTTCTTCCAATATATCTTCAACATTGCCGATGCGTCGATATGCATAGGTGTGGCTTTGCTAATATTCTTCTTTTCCAATGATGCCGCAAAGGCTTTCCAATTTGTGGGTAAATCACGAAAAGATGGTAACGATAACTCTAAGCTTAAATGATAAGTATAAGAAATCGGCATATTCAAGCAATAGCCGGAGGGATTCTGATTCTCTCCGGCTTGCTTGCTTCCGGCTGCAAGGAACAGAAGGAAAAAGTTTTAAGCGAAAGAGAGATGGTTGATCTTATTGTTGACCTTAAATTGGCGGAAGCTTACGCTAATAGTCAGCTAAGTGGTCCCAACCCCAGCGAACAACGTCGTGAATTGGCTAAGTCGGTCTTGGCGGAACATAATGTCACGCAGGAACAGCTCGACACTACGTTAGGTTGGTATGGCAGAAATCTCGATAAATATGCCGAGTTATATGAAAAAGTTGACAAGCGACTTTTAGATAAGCGAAAGAAGTTATTGAAAGATAGCGAAAGTGATTTAGCGGAAAAGGAGGGTGATAATTTCTGGCTGTATGGCAAGAACAGTATCATATCTACTTTGGGCAACAATGACGGCTGGATCATATCTTTGTCAGACCCGGATTTGGGTAAAGGCGACAGGTTGGAATGGACCATGCACATCAATAATGCCTCGGCACCACTTATGGGTGTTTTAGGCGTGGACTATGATGACGGGACTTCTGAGGCGGTGAATACTTACTTCACCAATCGGCAGCACATAGAGCTTGCGCTACAGACCGACACGGGAAAGAGGGTGCAGCGTGTTTATGGCACTATGCGCTTAAAGAAACAGGACAATATGCCATTGTTTGCCGACAGTATCGCATTGCGACGCCTTCCCTACGATAGCCTTGAATATGCTCGTTTCCGTTCCCAAAGGAAATATGGCTACCCTATAAGAGTTACTCAAGAGGATAGGAGACGTAAAGCTCTGGCTGATTCTTTGAGGCAGGATTCGATACAAAAGGTGAGGGAACTGCGGGCAGACTCAATTCGCAAGGTTAATGAATTACAAAGGGATTCGATTAAACGTGCGAATGAGCTGCGTAGGGACAGTACTCTTAAATCAAGAGCTGGTAAGACAGAAAGTGGCTTAAAGAAAACTATGCCAAAAGAGGCAACTGTTCCTAAGCCTATCCCTAATAGACCCAGACCAGCAAAGAATACGCAATCCACAGTTAAAAAGACAAAATAGTGAATAGAATCAAGTATTTAGTGCGTCAACTGACACTTATAGAAGGGGGAGCTTATCAAGAGCTTTCCCTTCAATATATAGATCTTAAAGAGGGTGAATTACATGTTTTTCCATTTGATTTTGAACGTGCCGGATTCATATACGTGCCGGAATTGACGTTAATAAAGGCTTCTAATGGCTGGGAAGTGGGAGAGTCTTCAACTTTCATAAGCTGAGAATCAAGTCTTCAATTCTATAAGTAATAGGCAAGTAGCGATTTTTGAATGAGAGTGGGGAATGAGATGGCATAAATAAATTTTCTCAAAGGATTGGCAAAGTCCTAAAAAATTTCTAATTTTGCAATCCGTTATGACATACGGATTCGACAACGACAAGTATCTAAAGATACAA
>CAMWIF010000420.1 GCA_947174225.1 uncultured Porphyromonadaceae bacterium
TGGAGATGGCAAGTCCCTCGAACAGCTCACGCTGACCCCTGAAGTACGCTTCGAGGGTTGACATGAGCAGGCTCTTCCCGAAACGGCGTGGACGGCTAAGGAAAACGTATTTGTTATTATCAACCAATTTATATACCAACGCAGTCTTATCAACATAAAGGTAATTATCGGTGATGATTTCCGAAAACGTCTGTATTCCTACCGGATATTTGATTGATCTTGCCATCCTTCTTTCGTCACTTTGATTTCAATTGCAAATGTAGACAAAAATTCTGAGATTTTTACACCGGTAGGATAAAGAATCCTTTTTCTTTAGAGGAAAGGTACATAAAAATTTGCGAGATTTCCACAACGGGGAAAGATAAAGAATGATATATAGCAGGAAAAACTTGCTGAGGTGAGACTTTCAAAAGCCTGATACAGTAAAAAGGAGAGAAACACCCTTCCAAGTGTTTCTCTCCTTTTTGCTGTATTGGCTATTTAGGAATCTTCAAAAATAACTTGTGGCAGCTTATTTTTTACGATTCCTTAGTGGCTATTAGAAGTAGCGAGTTTCTTCGCCGGTCATGGCGGAGAGGAGGTTGTTGGCGAGACTGCTGGCACCGATGCGGAAGAGGTCTTTGTTGAGCCATTCGTCACCTAATACTTCTTTGACTATGGCGTAGTATTGCACTGCCTCTTCGGCTCTACGGATGCCGCCGGCTGCCTTGAAACCGACCTTACGTCCGGTCTGTGCATAGTATTCACGGATGCACTGACACATCACATAAGCTGCCTCAAGTGATGCACCGGGGTAGATCTTGCCGGTAGAGGTCTTGATGAAATCAGCGTCGCTCCACATAGCCAAGATGGATGCCTCCTTTATGGCTTCGGGGGTCTTCAGGGCACCGGTCTCCAGAATCACTTTCAACTTCGCACCCTTGGCGGTGTGCTTCAGCTCAATCAACTCGTCGCAAAGGTCCTCATAGTTCTTATCGCGCAGATAGCCGAGATTCATAACCACGTCTACCTCATTTGCACCGCCGGCAACGGCAAGTGCAACGTCGGCTACCTTAACAGCTGTAAAGGTCTGACTCGACGGGAAACCACCGGCTACGACTGCCACGTCAACTCCTGTAACGTCGAGGGTAGAGCTTACCACCTCCGCGAAATTACTGTAGACGCAGATGGCTGCCACGTTCTTATATTGAGGATATTCATTGTCGAAGTCATTCACACGCTTTGTAAATGCCGCCACACTCTCCTGACTGTCTTCCGTGCTGAGAGTGGTGAGATCAATTGAACTGAAAAGGAATTCATATACCTCAGGAGTAGCATAGGTGGGAGCTTTCTCAATGATTTTATTCACTGCCGAAGCAATCTCGGCTTCGTCTGTGATGACCTGGCTATCGTCGATGGCCTTCTGATATCTGTCCATAATCTTACAATTAATTCTATTGGGTTGCGGTCCTTAAAGGCAAGGACCTGTTATATACATTGTCTATCTAAGAAAGAAACAATCCGAAGCCAAAAGTAGTTTTGACTTCGGTCTCATTTCCTTCTCGGGGCTATCCTGTCGGGATTCTGACGCAGGAATTGTTCCCAAGAGTTGGCACCTTTCTCAATCTTCGGCTTACCGCTCTCATAGAAATGGGTAAGGGCGGCTGCCAAGGCATCCGTGGCGTCGAGCAGCTTCGGCATATGATCCTGTGGAATGTTGAGAATGTAGCGCAGCATCGAGGCAACCTGTTCCTTCGAAGCACCTCCGTTGCCGGTCACAGACTGCTTTATCGAAAGGGGGGCATACTCGCATATCGGTATGTCACGTGCCAAGGCTGCTGCCATAGCCACACCCTGGGCACGTCCAAGCTTGAGCATAGACTGCACATTCTTCCCGAAGAAGGGCGCTTCGATAGCCACCTCATCAGGGAGGTATTGGTCTACGAGTCCGGTTATGCGCTGGAAAATCCTACTAAGGCGCAGATAATGGCTTTCAAGTTTATTGAGCTGGATGACGCCCATAACTATCACCTCCGGTTTCTTTCCCTTTATGCCAAGCACACCGTAGCCCATCACATTCGTACCGGGGTCGATACCCATTATGATGCGGTCATATTCCAAGTTGCCTCGCATAGACTGCGAAGAAGCCGGAAACATCGACGATGTATCTTTATTGATCATAACGGCAGCACCTCAAGGAGAGTGGCGAAGAAAAGGGCGTGAGGACCAAATTTGGCAGTGAATTCGCCAAGCACAGGAGGGAGCGTCACGTCGTTCCAAGTATGGGCGTGGTCGGCAGTGTCAAACTCAGCCTGCAAAGCGATGCTCAGTCCGTGGTCGGCATCGGGTTTCTTGCCTCCGGCTTCTATCACGGTTTGGAGACGCGGATTTCGGGCAATTGATTCGGAATTGAAGAGCTGTGCGATAGCCTCATCGCGCATCCAAGCAAGGAATTCCTGCTCACGCTTCGGATCCATCACAAATGTAATATTGTAGATTACCATATGATTCTTTTGATTTGAGGATTAAAATTATGATTTGGATTGATTATTAACAGAAAGCATATATGGGGGCAGGAAATGAAAACTGCCGGGGAGAGAATAAAAAAACGGCATGCTTTCACAAACACGCCGCCAAAACAAAATTATGAAAAACATTCAACGCTATGCTGCAAGCAGCATT
>CAMWIF010000421.1 GCA_947174225.1 uncultured Porphyromonadaceae bacterium
ATCTAAAGTCGGGGGTTAGAATATTGAATTAAAGTAATCTACCTTATCAGTAGCACCGGGCCATTCCTTATAATAATTACTTTGCTTCACTACACGACGGAATCCGAGTTCCTCTCCATTATCTACAAATATTGTGGGGACGGTAGTGTAACGCCCGGTCTTCTTCAAATAGACCGTATCGTTGCCAAATGTGCCATTGTCAAGGGCATATAATCCTGTGAACAGGTATCTTTGAGAGCGCCGTCCCTCCCAATTATTTGTTGTTTGCTTCTGGTCGATATCATTATAAACGGCAATCTTTGTGCTGTCGATCACTTCCTGACGTGGCAAAATACGAATTACTCCATCAGTAGTAAACTTACGCCATACATCCATGTATACATTCGGGAACTGTGAATAAAATTCAAACTGACGTGTATTGTATCCATCTTCTGTCTTAGCATCTTGAAGAGCACGGACACATTGATTCCAGATAAGTTCCGGTCCATCTTGCACTGTCTGTCCGGTCATCATCATGTGCTCAAGAATTGTCATACCTCCAATGGCAGGAGGCATCTTCTGTTCATTCGGCATATTGTTATGCACATGATCTACATATCCACATTGGTCAAAGCGCATTCCCCAGTTGTCGCAATAGTCAGAAAGGAAAACTCCAAGACACATGCTCTCCATGTCGTAGAAATTGCCTGATGTGGTATATTTCTCGCAATAAATAAGGTGTTCCTTATGTTTTTTGGCAGCCTCAGCAAAAGCCGGATAACGTTTAACCATCGTTAGAGGAGAGGTAGAATCCCATTCCGGGATTACAAGACAGTTGCTTATGACGAGATATCCGCCGAATTCATCTGCAAGGTCAAGTAAATTGACAAAATGATTCATACGGTCGGAAATTGTAGGACTTTTCACACCGAAAGGATGAAGACCGTCTGCGTCATCAAATCCCCAAAATTGCTCGCAATAATTGAAACCTAACAAGTTGGGATAGGTCTCGAAGAAATATCTGTAGACATCAGTATTATAGTCAGAAAACCAAGAATGTCCGCCGCTGGCTGGCTGTATCAGAGCCCAGACACGATTTTCAGCGCAAGTGCGAAGCCATGACTCAGCGGTCCTGTAACCATCTTTTGTCACACTGGGGGAAGCGGAGAGAGATATATTAAATACCGTGTAAGGAAGCATATCCTCCGGAACAAGGTCTATTACTTTCTGAGGGTCGGCATTATTCCACACATCTATATGGAAAATGTACATTGGTTGCTGTGGAGAAAGGGGACGCCGCATTTCGGCAGCAAAAACTTTCAAAGGCAAGAGCAATGAAAGCAAAATTGAAATAATTATTAACCGATACTTCATCTTAATTAAAGATAAATTATTAAAGAATAAAGACAAAATAGAACTTTGAAAAAAAGGGAGAGGTGAATCCCGACGACGGGATTCGGGCCTCTCCCTTAATATTTATATACCAACGAATTATTTATTGACAAACTTCTTACCGTTCTTGATAACGATACCACGGTAGTTTTCGTCAACCTTCTGGCCGAATACGTTGTAGATAACGTCAGCGCTCTTAGCAGCGTTGATGCCATTGACTGCACCCGGATCAGTTCCCTTCTCGATGAAGTTGAACTTCTGAACCTTTATTGATTCTACACCTTCGGGCAGACCCCATGGAGTCTTAACAGAGTTGAGGTGTACGTATGGATAAGCTTCTCCTCTATTTTCAATTTCTTTAGCAGCCAACTCAGAGAAGTAGAATTCACATTCTCCGTTCTCATCACATGTAGGCTGACATTCAGTGATAGGTGCGCTACCACCTTCCATATCCGGACGATTGAAGAGGAGACGTAAAGTCATTCCTGGTGTACCTTTGATATAGATACCTGCGTAGCCGGTAAGGTCAGCAAATTCGCAACCGAGCACGTTGCCGGTGCCGAGAACAACCCAACCTGCACCAATGTTCTTACCTACATTGTCTTCGCCATAGAAAGGTCTTTCTGTATCGATCTCTGCAGTTTCATCCCATGCTGTCCAGTTATGCCACATATCGATGGTAATAGCTTGTGGATCTCTCTCCACTACCTTTGTGAGCACGACCTCGTCAATATAAACATTACCTGGAACAGAACCAACTACTACTGCGTCTTCACCTTCACCTTCGGTGATGGTGCGTGCTGTAAAATAGAATGCGTCTACTTTAGTAGATATTGAATAATACTTCTCGCCTGCATAGTCACCTTTATCTGCAACGCCGGTATAGTTGATATCGTAGCGGCTACCCCACCATGCATTGATCTGGCCACTTATCGCATCGTTGATCACAAGAGTGCCAAGCGGATCATTCTCGTTCCATGCACTCGGTCCGAAATCAGCTGAATCAACTTCACTATCCCAGCTACCGATAACCTTGATTGAAGCAACTTCTGAGAAGTCGATAGTCTTGCCGTCAAGGTTGAGCATGATTTTGCCTTCGCCTTCACCGCTACATACAAATGCAGCTTCATCTTCATCCCAAGAGATGCTACCCTCAGCGATGAAATCCTCTGCATGGAAAGTGTACTGGCCTTCGTCGTTCCAGTCAATCATAATCTGGGCATTTGCGCCCATTGCAGCTACGAGAGCTGCACTAAGAAGTGTAAATTTCTTCATAACATGAAGTTTTT
>CAMWIF010000422.1 GCA_947174225.1 uncultured Porphyromonadaceae bacterium
GCGCTTCTATTATCATCTTGCGCTCAGGAAGAGGCACTGACTGTGCAACCTGACGGAAACGACAGGAGGATTATCTTCCATACATCGTTGCCGGAACTGACCACCAAGGCTACGGAAATAACTAAGGATTTACCTTATTTCTTTATGACCGCCTTTGATGAGACTGACGACAAACTCATAGAGAGTGGAAAAATTAAGGAGTATTTCAATAACGTACGTATTGAAAAAGAAGCCGGAGCATTAAATACAGTATCTGACGAGTGCATTTGGCCGGAACCGGGACAGGAGGCTGATAAGCTTCACTTCTTCGCCTACTATCCGGAACTAAACACCGGCGCATCATTGGCTAACGAAACCTCTGCCGGCGAGAATAAGACGATCGAATATAAGATTGATAGCTTTCGGGTTGCACCCGATATCGCCGATCAGGTGGATTTCGTGACTGTATACGCTAATGGTTCGATGGCTGACAATCTCTTCTCTGGAATCAATCTCAAGTTCAGGCATCAGCTTAGCCGCATCGAGGTTAAGGCAAAAGGCTCACACAAGAGCTGTGACATCGAGATAGCAGGTGTTTGCATAGCAAACACGCCAATGGAAGGAACTTTTGAATTCCAGAAATCGGATGCAGACGGCACATGGACAGATTTGGTAAAGGGAAACGCTGAATACATCTTCCGCGAAGGGGATGCGATCGTCAAAGTAGGCGACAACGAAGTGTCAATTTTAGGCAGTAAAATGGATAGCGACAATGACAATTGCGCTTTGCTGATTCCCACTACAAGCCCTGCTTGGGACAGTACAACCGATGCCGGCAACAGCGGCGATGGGATGTACCTGAAAGTGCTTCTGAGGATAATCGATAAGACTCCGACTACGGGAAATGGGAAGGTGCAGTATCCTTACTTTGACAACAGCCAGGGTGTGAACGCGATGAACATCGAGAGGGAATACTTCGCTGTTGTCACGGCTACAGGCACAGTAAGCAAACGACTCTACAAAAACGGAGATGCTTACTTCTTGGATAAGGCATGTACCGAATCCTATACACTTGCGTCAGGCGAGGAAATCAGGGAATTCGGCTGGGCGGCTTTGCCTGTCTCTGCCGACTGGCAGCCCGGATATTCATACAGTTACACTCTTGATTATACTTCCGGTGTAGGCGTCCATGGTCCGGATGTCACAGGCGAAGTATCACCCAAGGCAGGAGATCCGATCATCAGCGACAGGGTTGGAGTATCAGTGAGTGTCAATGCTTGGCAGGGGCTTAACAATACGACAACCTCCGTAATAGGAGTTCCAGGATCTTAAAAAACACATAGCATCAATGTACGATAAGAGGATTAAACATACCGGACTGATTTTTCTGTCGGCGTTTCTGCTCTTCTCCTGCTCTCAGGAGGATTTGGCTGATCATGACTTGACAAATGATGAATCCGAGATACTCTTCTTCACATCAGTGCCGGGTGTGGAAACACGATCTTACGACAATATCGATTTGGATAGGATCAAAAAGAACGGATTCAATGTTGCCGCCGCAAGTCTGGACAATGTAAATGAAAAAGGAGACACTATCCCGGTTGGGTATTTTCCATCTCAGTTGGTCACACAGACCCCGGGGATGGGTGAAGCATATCGCTCAGCGTCATGCAGATGGCCTTCAAATAAAGATAATAAAGAGGGGAAATTGAGGTTTTTTGCATTTTTTCCATCTGTCAATGATCTTAAGAAAAGTGCCGGACTTAGTGAAGATGATGACACTCATTTCAAATTGGAATACACCCCCTCGAATAATACTATTGAATATTGGATGAGGGGATTCAAGGTTAACAAAGACATAACCCAACATTCCGATTTTGTGACCGCCACAGTGGAAGGGTCGAAAACAGACAATCTCTATTCCGGTATAAATCTTACATTTCAACATCATTTGAGTGGTCTCTATTTTGAAGCATTTGGAGATCCCCAAAGTTATGAGGTTGAAATAGCCGGTGTGAGAGTAGGGGGAATTGCCCTTGAAAGTGATTTCAGTTTTCAGGGTATATCTAATAATTTAACTCCCCAAAACGAGGATTGGCGACTTACAAAAGTAGGAAGATGGACCGGCGTTAATCAGAAAAAGGGGTGTGTAGAGTATATCTTCCAAGAAGGAGATGAAGTGGTTCAGATTGGCAAAGGAAACTACAAAACGAAAGAAGAATCTGCCAATATAATGGGAAGAAGTGGCTGTGCACTGGTGATTCCTTTGGATTATACCGTATGGACAGACTACAAGAATAATAAAAATAACAATATTGCAAATCAAAAACTTTATTTCAGCGTGCTGCTGCGTGTGAAAGAAAAACTCACCGATAATAATACTCTGCTCTATCCTTACATAGAAGGAGCGAATTTGAATTCATCTGTTATCGTAACTGAAGATAATATGAAAGTGGTCTATCTTTCAGTTGAGAGATCAACCGGAAAGATAAAACATCAAGTGTATAGGAAGACCGGAGACAAAAAATTTTATACAGACAAGAGCTATTCAAAGGAGTATATCACACCTGAAAACGAGGAGATAAGAAATTATGGGTGGGCATCTTGTATACCATCCACCACTACGCAAAGATGGAATCCGGGATTTCAATACATTTATAAGCTTGACTACACTAACGGC
>CAMWIF010000423.1 GCA_947174225.1 uncultured Porphyromonadaceae bacterium
GCTTTATTATTGTCATGGTCAGTGGTATACATATTTAATTCAGCCTTTTCAGCGATACCCTTATCACTTTTGAGAGTATATTCACGGTCAAGATCAACTACAGTGAGATTCTTTTCCATAGGTTCGATCTTTGAGAAGTTAACCCAATTATCGTGAAGAAGATACTCGTTGAGAGTCAAAGCAGGCACATAGAGAGTTGTATTAGACAAATCTGAACTGTCAAAACCATTTTCATTAAGAGGGAAGAGAATGTTACACTCAACAACCTCAGGCTGACAGCCACGGAAGGAGGCATCTATTCGAGTAATATTCTTATTCAGCACAAATTTCTTTACATCCGGATTATATGCGAATAATTCCCACTCCAAATTCTGTACCTTCTCAGGGATTACGATTGTATCAGTGAGCTGACAAGAACGGAAAGCAGCGCTTCCGAGATATTGAAGATCCTTGCCTAAAGTAAGTGTGCCAAGAGGAGAACCTGAAAACGCATCGTACCCTATACTGATAGCTGATGAAAGATTTACATTACGTAAACGAGTATCATTAAAAGCTACTTCTGCAATTGTTTTCACATTGCTAAGGTCAACAGTCTGAATACCGCTATAACGGAAGCACTCGCTTGCAATATTTTTAACAGAAGCAGGGAGTATAAGAGATTTTAGATTCTTTGTCTCTCTGAAAGCCTGTGCACCGATTGTCTCAACGCCAGCAGGTATATTAATTGTTTGGAGGTTACGGCACTGATAGAATGCACCTGCATCAATTGATGTGATACCCTCAGGGAGGATTACCTCACGGAGATACTTAGACCCGTTGCAACCACCTACAGATGCCAGACCGGTTGTGCCGGAAAGGTCAAGCTTCTCAATACGGGGTAAACGGCGAATCATACGGAGGTCTACCTCATCGGGAGTACCGGTTAATACCAGCCAACGAACATCGCTAAGATTCTCAATCACTGTAGAGATCTTCTCTGCAAGTGTACCGGGAGTAGCTACGTTTATTGTCACTGGAGTAGCTTCAGCCTCTGACCACAATATGTAGTCCTGATCACCCAGTGCCTCAGAATAGGTTGCAAATAAAGCGTCCGGCACATAAATATTCACATTGTCACCCGCATTGCTATATAGGCGAATCACAGGCACATTCTCAGAGGCAAAATGGAATTTGTAATTTCCGGTAAAGCCTTCTCCTGACCAAGCGGCATAAGTTACAGAAGATGGCACATAGATATCTGTCAGATTGTTACAATTGGGGAAGCAAATTTCCTCATCATTGTAGTAAAACAGATCTAAGCTCCTTACAGATAAAATCCTGTAGGCATACCATTCGGGTTTTACGAGACATACTTTCTCAGGAATTGTAATTGATACCGCGTCAGTGATAGCGCCACGGAAAGTTATTTCATCATTATACGGAGAACCGAATGCGAATACTGTTCCCTTATCATCTGTCCCACTCCATGATGCTTCATATATACCTTCTATACCCTCAGTGATAGCAAGAGCATTAGCTTCCGCAAGAGCCTCATCCATAATAGCCTTTGGATCCTCTCCCTCTGCTAATACAAGGAATCTGTGTTCCGGGAACAGTTCCTTATAGGCATCAAGAGCCTCTGCAGGAGCAGATACTATATATCGGGCATAAAGGCCATAATACTCAGATGTACCGTCCGCATAGTAATCATCCGGTGCAGTCTCTGACGTGAAATGGAAGTTGTATTTTCCAGGGACTTCTCCGGGATGGAACTCAGCATACCTAATTCCGGAAGGCAAATATATGTCCTTCAGATTATCACATCCGGGGAAACCGGTTTCATCATCATTGTAATAATCAAGGCAGAAACGAGTGACCGGAGCCACATTAAACGCATAATGCTCAGCATCTACAAAGCAAACTGATTCTGGCACAGTGACTGAAGAAGCCGTGGTGACAATACCTCTCAAAGTAATACCCTCTTCAAAGCCAAAGATATTACCATCCTTGTCTTTACCTGTCCAAGTTACTATGTTGATGCCGGACTCACCGTTATCATAAGATAGAACAATTGCGTTCGCGTCTGTAATCTCCTGTTCGAAAGCAGCTTTTGGGTCAGCACCCTCAGCTACCACTAAACAGGGAGAATCCAAGAGAGCATCCTTATAAGTAGATACGACACCTTCAGGTACATAGACTACATAACGATGTGTAGGAGAGAACGAATCACCTGGCCAGCTCTCTAAATTCATCTCAGCCGGAACTGTCTCAGAAGTAAAGTGAAGTGCCTTCTTGTCGTAGTTAGGAGCATAGTGTATAGAAGTTATTGTTTCTGGCAACACTATATCGGTAAATTCGCCTGAACCTCCAATTGGATTAACAATCCAATCATAATCTGAGTTAATACGGAAAGCTGTTACGTTGATCTTCTCAGTTTCTTGGCCGTCTGTACCCAGAGCTATTCTGGAAATAGCATCAGGAATGACTACGGTAGCGTTGTTACCCTCAATACCAATCAACGCACACTCCGAGGCCTCAGAAACATAGAAGAATAATCTGTTGCCATTCTCATCAGTACCATCATAGATACTGTAGTCATAATACTCGTTGACATCGAGTGTAGCGGCTCCTGCCGGCAACGCGGCTAACGCGAAAGGCGCGAG
>CAMWIF010000424.1 GCA_947174225.1 uncultured Porphyromonadaceae bacterium
TTATTTGTCAAATACTCTATGCCACTCGTTGATTATGTCTTCTTTGTAAAAGTTGACAGCTTCAAGGGCTTTTTATAACTGTCATAAAATTAATGATTTAATTTAATGTGACAAAATTTATCTTGTGTTTTGAGTAATTTTACTTTGTTAAATTGAGTTAAAACACTTTGTTAAATTGATTTAACATATGAATTTCTACTATGGTGCGGGGGTAAGAACTGGGATCTGATCTTTCCTATCGAGCAGCTTTATTCCGGAACTTTATAGGCATACTCCATATATTGGCTACTCTTGAGGATATAGCTTCGATACGACTGAACCCGGATGAGGTTTGTGGCGTTGGTTCAGAGAAGGGCAAAAAATCCCTCGGAGTAGCAAGTTGTATATTTATGATGGAAATGGAAGATAGTGTGCAGGTGGAGAATAAGCGGGGCGCGGCTCTGTTGCTGCGGATGTATGATATGGTGCTTAGGGGTATTCCTTATGTGTCGGAGCCGGTGACGGATCTGGTGAAGTCGTATACCGATAAGTATGGGTACACGGATAAGGCTATAAAGAAGTTTGTGGATAACCAGATAATCAAGTGTTCTACTACGGGTTTCTTGACAGGTCTTGGCGGATTATTGGTTATGCCGTTGTCCGTGCCGGCTGACTTGGCAAGTTCACTGTATATGGAGATGCGAATGATTGTCGGGATTGCGATCATAAGGGGGTATGACCCCTATGATGAGGCGGTCAAGACTGCGGTATATCTCTGTCTTGTCGGTAATGCTGCCACTACGATTCTCAACGATGTGGGGGTGAAGATTGCTACGAATATAGCGTATAATAAGCTTCTGCCGTTGCTCTCGAATAAGGTGATCAATGGTGTGAATCAGGTGGTCGGTAGGCAGGTATTGACGAAAGCGGGAACCAAGGGGCTTGTCAACGGCTCCAAGTTGGTGCCGATAGCCGGAGGGATCGTGTCAGCGGTGTTCAACGGTTTCGAGGTGGCAAGCTTCGCGAAAATTGCCAAGAAACGGTTTAATAAAAGAGAGTTGGTGGTTACGGGATGAGGCTGCGGAGGAAGGGGATCAGCTCGGATGCCATTTTGTCGGCTTGGAGCCTGGAGGGATGATAGGAGGCTCCGTAACCGAGTTCGCCGGTCTGAGGTGACATATCGAAACGGTAGATGTTCGGGCCTTCCTGGGCGAGTCTGTCGAGTACTTCCTTGACATCAGTGAGTGTCGGTTCCTGAAGCATACAGCCGGTTAGGAGTACGATTTTGCTATCGGGATGGAGTTGGCGGAGATGAGCGAGGAAATCGCGGTAATGTCTTTCGTAGAGTGAAATATCATATTTCCCTTCCGAGGTGTCGTTGGTGCCGAGATTAATACAGATAATATCGGGATGGAATGAGGAATGATCCCACTTATAATCGTGATTGTATAGTAGGGTGTAGTCGTATTCGAGGGGCATTGTCTTGGTGTCGCCTTCGATAGGACTGCCATAGTTGCGGTATATGCCGATGCCTGAGCGTGCCACGACGTTGAAGTCTGCGTTCAACTCACGTGCAGCTTGGTAAGCATAGGTGAGGGTGTGGTTCTCAGTATCGTAGGAAAAGCCATTGTCCTTGTTATTATCCTCTATGCCGTAACCACAGGTTATGGAATTGCCGATAAATTCTATTTTCACATCGTGTTTTTCATTCGCAGGGAGTAGCTTACCCTCAACGATAAATGAACGGAACTGCGGATTAAACTCATACCCCTCAATGGCGTAGGTGATACGGGCAGTATGGATGGTGTCGGGAAGATTTCGGGCGATGGTCAGCAGAGAGTCCGTAGGGGTATATACAATTTGTTGCGGTTGACCGTTGTCTATTTCGACTATGAATTTGCCGCTACCCGGAGATGTTTCCATATCGAGAGCTGTGCCTTCAAACCGTAGCAAGGCAGTGGTGCCCGGATAGTTGAATAATCCGCGTCCCTGCTCATCCCAATGAATGCGACCCATATACGAAATATCCGGGTGGTTAGCCTGGATGCGTGTGGCAGCCAGTGCCTGTGAATTATGGGATAAGCAGATTGCGATGAGGAAGAGGGGAGTCAGTATAGCGTCAGACAGTTTCATATATCAAGATTTTGATAGTGCAAAATTAATAAATAAATCTGTTTGGCAAACCTTTTTAAGTTTTTTATGTACTTTTGCAGTCGTAAAACTGAGGTATGTGTTTTATATGAGACGACTTTTAATTTGCCTATTTATTTTAATAGGAACATTCTCTTTCCCTTTTGATGCCCGGTCGCAGCTGATCAAGAAGGCGGGGCAACTTATCCAGACTGCCTTTGACGATAATAGACAGCCCGATACATTGTCTGCCTCTTCCGAAGCGATGGAGCTTGAGGAGGAACTTAAGGCGGATTCCGTGCGTATTCAGGAAATGAATCTCCAACTTCAGGAGATGAAGCTCAACGAGATACTCCTGCGTGCCGAGCTTGACCGTGAACGTAATATGAACCAACTTGCCGATTCGCTTAAAAGGGAAGAACAGCGTCAAATAATCGACTCGTTGCGAAACGTAACCAAGGGTGTGCCTGTGCGTATAGAGGATGACACGTTGTTTATGGTCTATGCTGCGCGAGGTGGATATTCCCC
>CAMWIF010000425.1 GCA_947174225.1 uncultured Porphyromonadaceae bacterium
GTCTACAAAAGCCTTATGAGCTTTATGAAGCGTAACTGTCCCGAAGCGGTTGAACGTCATCGCAAAATAATGGAGACTCAACATCAATTTATAGGATGAGTGCCTAATACTGAAAGTGTGGTAACAAAACTCTCAAAAATGGTAGCTTGACTTTCAAATAAAAAGTATAAATTTGCATCATATTTCTACTCCTCACTGAAATTCGTTGCAACTCTATTAACATAAAATGTCAAACCACCATACCAACTCCGGCATTTCACCTGTATCAGGCACCAAGCGCCATATTTTCCTCGATACCCTTAGAGGCTTCGCCCTTCTCGGTGTGTGCCTTGCCAATTACCCCGAATTTTCCCTCTATACTTTCCAGACAGATGCTGTATTAGCTGCCATGCCCACAGCGGCAGCCGACCAAATCGTGAAATTCCTCCAATACCTTTTCATCGACGGCAAATTCTATACCCTCTTCTCTCTCCTCTTCGGCATCGGCTTCTCAATCATTATCTCTCACGCTGCCGAGCGTGGTGCCGACGGTTTCCGTATCTTCTACCGCCGTATGTTCATACTGGCATTAATAGGCTGTACCCACCTGATGCTCCTGTGGAGCGGCGACATACTTCTGCTCTACGCCGTGCTGGGAATGTTACTTCCCCTATTCCGAAATATGTCTGATAGAAAGATACTTACCGTGGCAGTCATACTTCTCCTGCTCCCCATCCTCATCGACGGTATATGCGAAGCAGCGGGAATATTCCTTGCCCAATTCCCCTACAATAAATGGTGGGAATACGCCGATATGTACGGTATAACCGAAGCTAACTTCGGCACGTGGCTACGCGATGCCCAAGATTACGGAGCGGTGCATCAATTCCTTATGCAAGGAGCTTGGGAACGTCTATACGAGTTTATCGACGGCAACCGTTACTTCAAGGTTATGGGTCTCTTTCTTATCGGCTTCGTGGTAGGTCGCCATAAGATTTACGCCGACCTCTCTGCCCACCGTCACCTGCTGAACGAGGTTATGCGCTGGGGGCTATGTATCGGTCTCCCCCTCTCCGTAATCTACGCCATAAGCGGTGTCAACGGCCATTACTGGGGCAATACCATCCACACCGTTCTCTATACCCTGAGTGTATACCCTCTTGGTTTTGCCTACGCTGCCATCTTAGGACTGATATGTATTCGCCACAGCAATTGGTCTGTATGGAAATGGTTTGCCTACCCCGGACGTATGGCACTAACCAACTACATAAGCCAATCACTCATAGGAATATGGCTCTTCTACGGCATCGGTCTCGGACTCGGAGCCTCCCTCGGATTAGGAGACACCGAACTTGTAGCTTTAGGTGTGTTCCTCTTCCAGATACTCTTCAGCAAGCTATGGCTACACTTCTTCCGCTTCGGGCCCTTGGAATGGATATGGCGAATGCTCACCTACGGCAAATGGCTCACCCTCCTCAAATAGATCAGGAGCTTTTTCAGGCAGCCGTAGTTTTCTTAAGCACTTTGTCAGTGATTGCGCAAACACACGAATCAGACCATACGTTCTCAGCGGTCTCTATCATATCTATAATGGTATAGATAGGCAGGATTATACCCATAATGCCCACATTTGCCCCGATTCCAGACATTAGCGACAACGTGAGGAAATAACATCCCATCGGCACACCGGCATTCCCCACCGCCGACAACACCGATATAAACAGCCACGTCAGCATCGTGACCCAAGTAATCGGCATACCATTGTTCTGCATCACGAAAAGCGAGGTCACAAGGATAAAGGCAGCGCATCCGTTCATATTAACAGTGGTGCATATCGGAAGCACGAAGCGCGACACTTTCGGGTTCACACCGAGACGCTTCTCGGAATTCTCCATTGTCACAGGCAATGTAGCAGCTGAACTCTTCGTGAACAATGCCATAAGCACAGCGGGCATCATCTCCTTCAAAGTCTTTATCGGGTTAAGACCCTTTATCAGAAGGAATATCGGAAGCACCACGAAGAACTGGGTACAGTTGCCGGCTACGATAACTAACACATATTTGCCCAACGAATCAAGCATTACTCCACCACTCACCTCAGCCGTAAGTTGGGCAGCAAACGCCACGATACCGATTGGCAAAACCGCTATAAGCCAACGTATAAGCACAAACAGCAATTCCTGCAAGCCAAGCAGTCCGTTGACAAGCGACCGCTTCGGCTGAGTATCAGGCATCTTGGAAATCGCAATACCGGCAGCGAAACAGAGCAGCAACAGAGCCAACACATTTCCGTCAAGGAAGGGCTTCACGATATTATCAGGAATCACCGACATCAGATGATCGGCATACGAAAATTCCACCTTATCCACACCCTGCGGATTCTCCGCGTTAATCACCCCCGCCGGCAAATTACCCGGAGCTACAACGACATAATAGATCAGCCCCACCAAAGCAGCGGCGGCAGTGGTAAGCAACGTATAAGTGACGGCAGTACGGAACATTCGTCCCATCTCCTTTCCGCCCCCAAGCGACGCAAGCGTAGTGATGACCGCCAACACGATGGTAGGCACAGCCAACAACCTGAAAAGCCGCGTATACACCGTAGCGATAAAAGTCATCACATTATTGACCGCCTCGATATGAAGCAGCCCTACTCC
>CAMWIF010000426.1 GCA_947174225.1 uncultured Porphyromonadaceae bacterium
CTTCAAGAATGATTCGGGCGAAGGTGTAATAAGCTACAACCCTGTAACCAATGAACTGACCGCTGATTTCTCAGGTTTGAAGCGTCTTTCCAATGATACTCATTCCTACAATGGCATCTATCGTGCAGTTTTACCTGAGCGTCCGGCAGAAGGATCGGAGATGACACTCGACGTATTTATAGATGGTTCTATCGTTGACATCTTCGTGAATGACAAATGGGCAACCTCAATCCGTGTATATCCTTCGGATTCTGATGCCAATGGGGTAGAGGTGTTCTCCAACGGCAGTGTTGAGGTATCCGGCGTCGGAGCCTGGATATTGTCATCCGACGGAGCAGCGAGTGTAGGCTCTATATGGGCTGACGGCATAGGCAACTCCTTTCGCAACCGCCCGGTAGAGGTCTATACCATGGCGGGCAAAAAAGTAAAGGAAGCATCGACAGAGGCAGCCGCTCTCGAAGGTCTCGAAAAAGGTATCTACCTCATCTCCGGCCGCAAAGTCCTCGTAAAGTAACAATTGCTTTTACATACAAACAAACACTGACCCGGCTCATAACAATATGTCCGGGTCAGTGTTTGTTTTATAATTCGGTTTCTTATAATTCGGTTTCGAGGACGTAGACGGGGGTTGGAGGGGTGTCGAGAGCTACCTCGCCGTCGCCTTGTGAGGTTTTTTGGACAAAGATGTGGAGCTTCTGACGGTCTTGCCATAGGTTGGTATCAAGAGAGGGTTCCCAAGCACCGACTCCGAAGGCTGTCAGGTCAGTGGTGGTCCAGTCACCGTCAGCGCCTTCCTTTGTGGAGGCAAGAGTAACGACTCCGTTACGTTCCATATCTCTATAAATCACACCGATGTTATCACCTTCGGCTACGATTCTCGGGCGAGAGATAGGTATCATCTTCGTGCCACCGCCGGAAAGTGAGAATGGGGTTTTGCGCTCGGATATTTGACGTTCGTTCCAGCTCTTGCCATCGTGCCATACAAGGCGGTATTGAGGTATTTCAGAATCTTGAGATCTCCAGTAAGACACAATATAAGGATGAGACTCGCTGTCAGCTGTCATAGAGGTCTGATTGATCAGCTCAGAATTTTGAGGTATTCGGCAGGCATACTCACAATTAGAGGCAGTGATTGGGAGGATATACTCGGTGCCGTCTGATTTTTGCCAAGTCTTTCCACCGTCAGTGGATTTCGCATAGCAAAGATCGTGATTAGTCTCCACAAGCCAAGTCTCACGCCATACCCAAGAGACGTGTATCACATCGTTCTTATCAATATAAAGCTGCCAATAGGGACTACGCTGTTCCTCTCCATCGAGCAATGAATCTTGCACTCTGACCCATTTCTTATCCTTTACATCATAGCGGTTGATAGCCATATTGCCTCGTCCCGAAGCTCCTGAGCGATACACAAACAGAAGATCACCGTTACTCATAGAATAAAATTCGGGATAGGTGACTTTCTCCTCGTCTATCCCGGTCATGGGAATCATATCGCCTAATTCCAAACTGCCCGGGGCAACGCTTTTGGCATATCTGAGCGGATGACCGTGGTGGTCAAAAGAGACATGGATGTAGCCGTCGCCGTCTACACCCATGCTTATTACATTATGACCATCCTTAACGTTCCCTTTATATTGGGTTTTGTGTATTTCCCAATCGTTTGAGCCGTGTTTGCGTTTACCAAGCGTGACATATCCGTCAGGGTCATAGTAAGATATATACTGCGTGTCACCGTGTGTCACGAGGGAATTTGTGCGGAACACGGCTGTATTGACCGATGTTCCGCTATATCCGTTTCCCACTTCGATAAGGCTGGTCTCACCGGCTTCAGGAGAGAGGGGAGCATATTTTATCTGCGGTATGCCGTCGCTGTCGAAAGTGATCGGAAGCCATAGATGGCGTGAGTTAGGAAGATCTTTGGGATTCCAAATATCAGCCATAAAGATCCAGTCGTCACCCACCTTCATTATAGATGTTCCCTGACCTCCGAAAGTCTTATCTGCATCCGGTCCGATACAGGGATTAGGGAGCATATGCCATTCGCCCATAAGGGAGTCTGCCCACATCAGACGTGCCGCGTTAGGTGCCCAACCGGTGCATCCGGATGTAATCATCCAATATTTGCCATCCTTTTTGAAGAGGGTAGGAGCTTCGTTATGTCCGCCCGGGAAAATGCGTATATACTTCCCGGTGTGATCGGTGAAGTCGTCATTAAGCTCCGCAATCTGGAGGGTGAGATTATCCTCCGAGGAATATATATGATATGCCTTCCCGTCATCATCAATGTAGAGGGTCATATCGCGTGCCATCTGGCCATCGGGGAGGTCACGGTAAACAAACAATCCGTTCTCAATCTCCTTGAACCATTCCGGAGTCCACCATTCCATTTTCAGCTTGCTTGTGTCGGGCTTCAAGGAGGTGTCGAGATTCATCGGGAGGATGCCGGGATTAATACGACTGCTCTTTACAGGCACGAAAGGTCCGAGCGGATTATCGGCAACGGCAAGTGCCGAATGTGCTGCAGCGTAGCCTTTCCCCTTCAGCTCATGATGAAACCACATCACATATTTTCCCGTCTTGGGATTATAGATCACCTTTGGACGCTCGATAGTGGAGCCACGCTCGATCAC
>CAMWIF010000427.1 GCA_947174225.1 uncultured Porphyromonadaceae bacterium
AATTAGTATTTCACTGCAAAAATAGCAAAAACCTATGGCATTTGAAATTAATAGAGCTATAAAATTTAACAGCCTTGGCGTAAAGACTAAGGGTTCTTTTATTTAATCTGCTTTTTATAATATTTTATGAATATTTCGTTAATAAAGTGATTGTATAGCACAGAGAAGCGTAATGACTTCTACGAAATATTAGAAAGGCTTTCTCCGGAGCTTTTAATGGAAATGAAGACCCGTTTAGCAGCTTATCAGTAGCAGTATGAATAAAGACAATTCAAATGAATTGTTCCCGATTGTGGATGAATCGGGCAACGTAATAGGAAAGGCAACAAGAGGTGAATGTCACAGCGGCTTAAAGCTTCTTCACCCTGTGGTGCATCTCCATGTATTCAATGAAGCCGGGGAGCTTTATTTGCAGAAGCGACCCGAATGGAAAGATATTCAACCCGGAAAATGGGATACATCTGTAGGGGGACATATCGACTATGGGGAGAATGTAGCTGACGCTTTAAGGCGTGAGGCACGCGAGGAATTGGGTCTTAGCGACATTCAGCCTGAGTTTATTACTACCTATGTGTTTGAATCAGACCGTGAAAGAGAATTGGTTAATGCCTACCGCGCGGTGGTAAGCCGTGTGCCACAGCCTTCTGATGAACTCGACGGAGGTCGCTTCTGGACCCTTGCGGAGATTCGTGAGAATATGGGTTGCGGTGTTTTCACGCCCAATTTTGAATCTGAATTTAAAAAGCTTTTCTCAGAGTGAGATCATATAACGTTGTAGTTATAAGGTTATATGGCAGATTAAGGTTTTTATCGTAAAATAGCGGAATAGTCATAAGATAATGGAATCGTCAGAAAATTCTTTCGGTAAGAGATATTTTATATTCCTGATGGTGTTTCTCGGTGCATTGTCGGCTTTCGGACCCTTCATCACCGATTTCTATCTTCCAACGTTGCCGTCAATGGCTACAATTTTCCATACTACACCCTCGATGGTGCAGTTGGGATTGACGGCAAGTATGTTGGGGTTGGCGATAGGGCAGCTTTTTTTCGGTCCTATAAGCGATAAGTATGGGCGTAGACCGGTGCTTGCCGTGTCGCTTGTGATATTTGCTATCTCTACCTTTGCCAGTCTTTATTCGCCTAATATTGAATTTTTTAATGTATGCCGTTTCCTCCAAGGGCTTGGAGGGGCTGGAGGAATAGTTATGTCTCGATCGGTTGCCACAGACTGCTATTCGGGACGTGAATTGGCGAAGATACTTGCTATAGTGGGCGCCATCAATGGCGTTGCACCGGTGGCTGCTCCTGTGATAGGTGGGCTTGTGGCAAAATCAATAGGGTGGAAAGGCATTTTCATGATACTCCTTATTATCGGAGTGGTACTGTTCTTGCTGTGTGGTCTTTTTAGGGAATCCTTGCCTAAAGAGAAGCGTTTCAAGGGCAATCTTTGGAGAGTGGCAGGTAGTTTTGTCCGTCTGCTTCACTTGCCTTATTTCTGTGTATATGTGGTGATGTACGGGTTTTCATTCGGTGTGCTCTTTTCCTATATATCATCAGCATCCTTCATTGTGCAGGATCATTTCGGCTACTCCGAACTTTTCTTCTCGTTGGTTTTCGCCACTAACGCCATAGGAATAGCCGTAGGATCGGGTCTTACATTGAAATTTAAGAAAATGCCAACCGCCGCACTTTTCAGCGCAGCGGGTATGACTATAGTAGGGGTCGGATTGTTGTTGGCAGTGTTGTTTGCCGACTCGTTTTGGCTCTATGAGGGGCTTACATTCGTGATTCTCTTCTTCCTTGGCTTCATGTTTCCCTCCGGCACCACACTTGCTATGGACGAGGGACGTTCAGCTATCGGGGCAGCCTCGGCAATTTGTGGCGCAATAGGCTTTGTCTTCGGGGGTGCTGTTTCACCTTTAGTAGGTCTTGGCGACCTTATCGTGACCTCTTCTGCCATTATCTTAGCTTCGTCGGTCTTAGCTTTGGGCTTTGCAATAGTAGCTTATAGAAGAAAAGCTGATAAGAATTAGTCGGGATAAGTGGTTTGGGCGGAGGTGATGGGGATAAGCACTTCTTCAAGGTAACGGCGTGCCGCCTCTTTAGCAGCGGGTAAATCCATAAAGGAATAATTGCCGCAGTCACGCGGTGTGGCTCCCGGCACATCCCCCTCAAAATCGGCAATGAAGCTGAAAGTGCGACGCAAGAGGGGCAATATATCTTCCGGAGTAAGTTGACCCTGCATCAGAAGATATGATCCGGTGCAGCATCCCATAGGTCCCCAATACACAATTTTATCAGCCCATTCGGTATCGTTACGCAGAAATGTGGCGGCGAGATGTTCGATGGTGTGAAGCGCCTCGGGTGATATTGCTTTCTGACGGTTTGGCTCCGTCATACGCACGTCGAAAGTGGTGATTACATCCCCTTTAGGGGTAGTGTCGCGACGAGAAACGTACACTCCTCGCAACAGACGCTCATGGTCGATGGTAAAACTTGCTATTTTTTTCATTCAGTGTAAATCTTTGTTGCAAAATTAATCAATTAATCGAATAAAACTTGTCATACCCCAAATTTTTTGCTTAAATT
>CAMWIF010000428.1 GCA_947174225.1 uncultured Porphyromonadaceae bacterium
CCTCCTGGCAGCCGGGCTGGCTTAATTTCCTCGACAAAGCCATTTGGGACGGACTTTTCTTCGCTTTCGGAAGCAAGGCTTATGGTATCTTCGCTCTTCTTTTCGGTTTCAGTTTCTTTATCCAGGACGACAATCAGAAGATGCGTGGCAAGGATTTCCGGCTCCGTTTCTGTTGGCGTCTCTTTCTGCTCTTCCTTTTCGGACAACTCGACGCAATGTTTTTCACTGGAGAAATATTAGTGCTCTATGCTTTGGTAGGTTTTGTGCTTGTGCTTACTTGCCGGCTTTCAACCCGCGCTCTTATCCTTATAGGCACTTTCTTCATCTTGCAACCGATATGTATATATCAGATGATACGAGCCGGATTGGATTCTTCATATGAGATATTGAAGATAAACTCAGGACCTTATTGGGGTGCTACTTATGCGGCACAGACTGAAGGCACATTCCTTGAGATGGTGAAGGTGAATCTCTGGGAAGGTCAGCTTGCCAGCTTGGCTTGGGCTTGGGAACACGGGCGACTCTTGCAAACTGCCGGACTCTTCATTTTCGGTATGCTCATAGGACGTTCGGGATGGTTTAAGAAGGAGTATCTGCCACAGTGGGGCAAGGTGTTGGCTTGTGCGGTCCTTGTCTATTTCCCCCTCAGCGGCATTTATAATATGATGGGCAACTATATATCGAATCCCAACTTTATGACCCCGTTCAACATATTAGTTTCCTCTCTTACCAACCTATGCCTGATGCTGATGTGGGTTTCGGGATTACTCTTTGCCTATTACCGAACCGATGTGCTTAGCCGTCGCCTCTCCCTGCTAATTCCTTACGGACGTATGAGTATGACCAACTACGTGACACAGGGCATTATCGGTTCCGCACTCTATTACCATTGGGGCTTGCACCTCCAGATGGGCATAACCGGCAGCGTGCTGATAGGCATAGCCATATTCCTTGTTCAGTGGTGGGCTTGCCGCTGGTGGATGAAGGCACGTAGCCACGGACCCCTCGAATACGTCTGGAAAAAAGCCACCTGGGCAATATAATACGTAAGCCATACAAATTGGTATTATTTCAACTTTGTGACAAGACTTCTGATATGTAACTTGTGATAAAATTCTGATAAATAAAAGGAAAGGAGGAGAGAGCGGCTTGTGGTATTGCATTCTCCTCCTTTAATATTAACCCGATATTGAAGTTACTAAGTATGTATAGTATATGAATGAGTTATGGATTAGGGGAATAACGTATGCTGGAGACGTGGGGATTCTTGGCGGCTGATGTTAGCGTATTAAGAATGATTTCGCTACAGTTTGAGCGGATTTCTTCCCATTTGTCAGGAATAAAAGTGGTGTCGGTGATGGAGAGGGTTAGGATGGTGCCGAGTGATACGGAAAAGGGGGATAGGATATCCGATGTTATGCCGATAACATACCAATCTTGAAGATGCTGTTTTAGACAATACGGTTGAAGCCTTATCTCTTTTGGGAAATAACAGTTCGGAAGTAAGTATCTGATTATGACTATTCGATTTTCCTTAATGGCTTCGATTATAAGAGGTATATAGTTAAATCCTCCGGATGATTTTTCAAAAATTATTCTTTCATTGAGTTCTTCTCTTCCTACAAGGTGAGTGAGTGTTACCAGTCCGGTTAAGAACCAAGTGTATATGGAGGGATTGGTTAACCTCTCTGCGTTTTTAATGAAATATGTATTGCCTTTGTTGCGGTGGCAACCTATCTCTATGCCAAACAGTTTACGAATATCCTTCTTGTAACGAGAGAAAGAGCCTTCCGACAATTCACCTTCCGTTTCCAATCTGGTAGAGGTATCTTTAAGCCAAAGTCGGTTTATGTCCTTCAAGGTGATTCTTTTGGTTTGAAAGATAGTAGTTATCAACCAAAAATATTTTTGTATTAGTCTTTCCGAAGATGCCATTGAGAGGGTGGGGTATTAGTGGGGATTACAGTTAGTTATATTAGCTCAATTGGGTTATGACTCTGACGCTCGTGCTTGGTTTTTCCAATTGAAAGTCCACCAATAACTTTTGCACCGTTTGTTTCTAAAAGTCTTTTGAAACGTTCCATAGATGCTCCGGAAGTGATAACATCATCAAACAATATTACATATCTATCCTTAAAGAAATTGGCATCTACAGAAAACTGTGCTTGATTAGTACCCCCTAAGTGTCGTGCTTCTCCTTCTGAAGAGACATTGACATAGTCATATCCATTAGTCATACCGGTAGCCTTACATAATTCTTCAGATAGATCCTTATAACGACGTTGTGTCACAATTCTCTTTGATGAAGGGATGCATACCAATGTAAGTTTATTCTGTCTATTGCCGAAAAAGTAATCAATGACGCGCTCCAAATCTGGTATAATTTCCATCATTGCTGTTTTATGACGGCTCATAATTTCACTTTCACTTTGAGGTTTATTGGGATTTGCCTTAAAATCCCAAATTAGATTTCTAACATCCCATTCATCCTCAGAAGCGACCCAAACACAATTGGTAGGATAATAATAGTAGAGTGAAAAGCAATTAACCATTGAACGTGTTGGCTGAGGCCATGATGAGACACAAGAC
>CAMWIF010000429.1 GCA_947174225.1 uncultured Porphyromonadaceae bacterium
GACCGGGACCGAGAGCCCCCGAGTATTGCACTTCGGGGGCTTTTCTTATATACCTACCCATCCTCTGACCCTAAACTATAAACTAACAAAGGACCCTCCTTCAACAGGAAAGTCCTTTGCTTTATTTTCTTAACGCAAGAGGATATTACTTGCTTGCTATGCTGTCAGAAACAGTCAGAGAGGCGCGACCTTTTGCGCGACGACGTGACAACACTTTGCGACCATCTTTTGTGGCCATTCTCTCGCGGAAACCGTGCTTGTTAACTCTGCGGCGGTTAGAGGGCTGGAATGTTCTTTTCATTTCTTTATATTGACTTTATTTATTTCCGATTTTCAAGGTGCAAAATTAAGAAATTTCTTTGATTCCCACAAATTTGCCACTACTTTTTTCACAGTTATTTCAAGCTTTCCTTAAATTGTAACCTTCCCAAAGCCACGCTATACAATTGCTTACACGAATCTGCCCGAATCATGGTAGGAATAATATGCATCGGCAGTAACGATCACATGATCAAGCAACCGAAGACGCATATACCCACACGCTTCCTTGAGTTCGCGTGTGATACGGTCGTCGGCATCACTTGGGCGCGTGCCCCCCGAAGGATGGTTATGCACAAGGATCACACCCTCCGCATTTTCCATTATGGCGTGTTTTATAGCCGTGCGCACATCGAATAAAGATGCCGTGGAGGTACCTCTTGAAAGACAGATCTCCCTATATACCACGTTACGGCGGTTCAGTAGCAATAACCATATCTCTTCATGTGGAAGGTTGCCGATCACATATTTCATACGGCTAAAAATCTGCTCAGACCCGGTGATAGGCTTCTCTTGTATAGGCTCTTCAGCTGCATAGCGTCGCATAAGCTCCATAACGGCTTCAATCTGTACACTCTTGGTGAGTCCAATACCCTTGATTGTACGTAATTCCTTACGTGAGCGCCGCTCAAGCTGATGGAGCTTGCCACCGTTTTGACGCATCATTTCACGACATAACTCTGTTATAGGCATACCGGGAGTGCCTATACGTAATATTATAGCCCAAAGGTCAGGCACCGATAAAACTCCACACCCATGTTTCTCAGCTTTCTCACGTGGCTGGTCATCAGGGTCAAACTCTTTGACAGTACGGGGACGGTAAGCCACCTCCTCGATTTTTTCGTATTCTTCCATGGAAAATTAGGGTTACATGTAAATAAAGGGAACTGGAATATAATAAAAGGAAAGCACTCTCATACGGAAGAAAGAGAGAACTCTCGCAGATGATGGAAAGAGGAATTTCTTACAAAACAAGCCAAGTCATTGGCGCGAACGTCGACGTATCTCCTCATCGACATCCCTGCCGTGGCGCAAGAGGATTTTCCAAACATAGGCACGTATGAAGCCTGTGCCATAACCGGTGAGCTGCACAAGGGCGGCAGGCACACCCATCGAACCTACCTTTAAGCTACGGGTGCTTATGATGCCCCATATCCATAGGGCAAGCAGATAAGCAGCAAGTGGAAGAATAAGCCACCATTTCCAGAATATCGCACCGAGAATCATAGCAACAGCACCTATTACAAACAGTGCCGGAAGCCAATGCACCAACTTCATAGAGCCCGGATAAAGCAGCTCAAGCGTTATGCGCGACATACCGAAGACATGCACCTGCTTCCAGAATTTACGGAAATCAACACGCCGCTTATGATATACCGCTACATCTGGAAAGAGCACGATCTTAAATCCCGCAAGACGTATGCGGGTGCTCATGTCAATGTCTTCGCTAAACATCTCCCTGAACCCCCCTACGCGCTCATACACTTTACGCGAGTAACCCATATTGAAGGTGCGTGGCGTGAATTTCTCCATACTCACCTTTCCTCCCCTTATACCACCTGTGGTAAGGAAGGAAGTCATAGCATAATTTATAGCTTTCTGAGTATCGGTAAAAGATTCGTGGGCGGCATCGGGACCTCCGAAACAATCGGCAGGATTATCAGCAAGTGCTTTTCGCAGCTTTTCAATGTAGTCGGAGGGTAAAACGCAGTCAGAGTCGACAAAGATGAAGAAATCTCCGTCGGCTCTGACAATACCATGATTGCGGGCTATGCTACGCCCTTCGTTATCCTTATAAAAATATTTTACCCTTACCTGATCCCTAAACGTCTCACATTGTGTGCGGCAGTCAACTGTCGATCCATCTTCCACAATCACAATCTCGAAGCCCCGGTCAGTCTGAACCGCCAAGCTGCCCAAAAGGTCGGCTATCTCGTCAGGACGGTTATAGACCGGAACTATGATTGAAAAGAGGGTCGAAGCGGGATCCTTCATGGCAAAATTATGCCTTAACGCGACCTACGTATTCGCCGGTGCGGGTATCAACCTCGATAAGCTCACCTTCGTTTACGAAGAGGGGTACACGGACTGTGGCACCGGTCTCGACAGTAGCGGGCTTGAGAGTATTGGTAGCGGTATCACCTTTAAGACCCGGCTCAGTGTAAGTAATCTTAAGCACAGTCTTAACGGGCATCTCGGCATAGAGCACGGTGTGGGAAGACGCATGGCTTACATCTTCCACAGTATCACCCTCTTTC
>CAMWIF010000430.1 GCA_947174225.1 uncultured Porphyromonadaceae bacterium
GTCCAGTCACGGTCGGTGGATAGCACTTTGCCATAGTTGGGATCTGTATAGGCACTCCAGTTCTTGGCATACACGAAGTCGGCACCTTCGAGGGCTTTGCGCTGGTCGTATTCCACACGGGCTTTTCCCACGAAGGCAGGGTCGAGTTCGTAGCCGTGAGGATGTGTGATCACAAACTCATAGTCGGTGGCGTTCATCCACTCGGCGAAGGAGTTGGGTACAGCCTGCGGGAGCGCACGGGGATGCGGTGCCCAGGTCATAACCACTTTCGGACGCTCCTTGGTCTTGTATTCCTCAATGGTGATAAGGTCGGCAAAGCTTTGGAGTGGATGACGTGTGGCTGCCTCCATACTGAACACGGGGCGACCGGAATATTTGATAAATTGCTCTATCACACGCTCCTCGTAGTCTTCCTGCTTATCTTTAAGACCGGCGAATGAGCGCACTCCGATAATATCGCAGTAGGAACCCATAACGGGTATAGCCTCAAGAAGATGCTCTGCCTTGTCGCCGTCCATAATCACACCGCGTTCCGTCTCCAGTTTCCACGCTCCCTGGTTAACGTCGAGCACCATCACGTTCATACCAAGGTTCATAGCAGCCTTTTGGGTAGAGAGGCGGGTGCGGAGGGAGGAGTTGAAGAAAATCATCAACAGGGTCTTATTCTTGCCCAATTCGGTGAAGGCGAAACGGTCGCGCTTTATCTCCGCAGCGTCGGCAAGGGCTTTGTCGAGTGGACCAATATCAGCCACACAGGTGAATTTTTTCATTTTGAGATAGCTTTTTTAAATTCGGTGAGGAAACGGTCGGCTTCAGCCTTGGAGAGGGAGAGGGCAGGGAGGAGACGCACGGTGTATTGTCCGGCACCGCCCGTAAATATGTGATGGTCGAAGAGGAGACGTTTGCGGAGGTCAGAACCTGTAAATCCCTCTACCTCAAGACCTATCATAAGTCCGCGTCCGCGCACATCGGTAACGCCGGGAATCTTGCGAAGCTCCGTAATGAGGTATTCACCTATCTCGGCAGCGTTTTCAATCAGTTTCTCCTCCTCCATCACGTCGAGCACGGCTATGGCAGCTGCACAGGCGAGATGGTTGCCGCCGAATGTGGTGCCGAGCATACCCTTCTTGGCAGGTATCTCCGGAGAGATGAGTACTGCGGCGCAGGGGAAACCGTTGGCTATGCCTTTGGCGCAGGTGATGATGTCGGGGCGTATGCCTGAGTACTGATGAGCGAAGAAACGTCCGGAGCGACCGTAACCCGACTGTATCTCGTCGAGAATCAGGAGTGTACCGGTCTTCTTACATTCTTCGCTCAGTTGGCGAAGGAATTCCTCAGTCGGTTCGTGTATGCCGGATACACCTTGTATACCTTCAATGATGGCAGCGGCAAATTCCTCTGTTTTAAGAGCTTCACGTACAGCTTCGATGTCGTTGAGTGGCACGAACACCACATTCTCAGTCTCATTGAAGGGGGCGCGGATGTTGGGGTTGTCTGTGGCAGCCACGGCACCGAATGTACGCCCGTGGAAAGCCTTTCCGAAAGCAAGTATCTTGGCGCGTCCCGTGGTGAAAGATGCCAATTTCATAGCATTCTCGTTGGCTTCCGCGCCGGAGTTGCAGAGGAAGAGGGAGTAGTCGGGATAACCGGAGAGTTTGCCGAGCTTTTCGGCAAGACGGCTCTGGAGGGAATTTTGCACAGAGTTTGAGTAGAAACCGAGACGGGCTACCTGGTCGGACACCGCTTTCACATAGGCGGGATGAGCGTGGCCGATGGAGATCACGGCATGGCCTCCGTAGAGGTCAAGATACTCAGAACCGTCTGCGGTGAAGACATGGGAGCCTTCACCACAGACGGGTTCAATATCATATAGTGAATATACGTCGAATAATTCCATTGTAGTTTGATGGGTTAGAATGCGGAGGGCTTTAGGCGCAGACCGGTGCGCTGATCGATGCCGAGCATAATGTTCATATTCTGGACTGCCTGACCGGATGCACCTTTCAGAAGATTGTCTTCGGCACAGGTTATCATCAGTTTCTTGCCGTGCTTCTCCACGTGGATGATGGCTTTGTTGGTGTTGACTGCCTGCTTCAGGTCAATCGGGGCATCGCTTACCACAGTGAAGGGGGCATCCTTATAGTAATCGTGGTAGAGCTTCACAGCCTCCTCTTCGGTAAGGGGACAGTCGAGGGTGGTGACAGCGAATATACCGCGTGGGAAGTCGCCGCGCATAGGCACGAAGTTGATTGTGGCACCGTGACCGGGCTGCAACTTTTCAAGAGTCATTCCAATCTCCTTCAAATGCTGATGCGTGAAGGGTTTATATACGGAGATGTTATCGTTGCGCCAGCTGAAATGTGTGGTGGCACCCGGTTTCACACCAGCTCCAGTTGAACCGGTGAGCGCCGTGATGTTGATGTCGCCATCTTTGGGGAGAAGCCCTGCGGCAGCGAGAGGGAGCAGGGAGAGCTGGAGAGCTGTGGCGAAGCAGCCGGGATTGGCTACCGATTTCGCCCCTTCGATACGGTTGAGATTCACCTCCGGAAGACCGTAGACGTACCCCT
>CAMWIF010000431.1 GCA_947174225.1 uncultured Porphyromonadaceae bacterium
TCCACACCAATCTGGCGAAGCATATCAAGAGTGATGGGGTCTTTCGGACCAAACCATCTCCAAGTCTTTTCCATATCAGAATTTGAAATAAGATTTTACATTGTTATAGCAGATGTCTTCCACCATGTCCTCCACACGCTTCATCTCCTCCTGTGGAATGAGACCCTTCTCGATGTCTGCGCCGAGAAGGTTGCATAGCACGCGACGGAAATACTCGTGGCGCGGATAGGAGAGGAAGGAACGAGAATCGGTAAGCATACCCACGAAACGACTTAAAAGTCCCTGCATAGAGAGTGCGTTCATCTGCGCCTCCATTCCGTATAGCTGGTCGTTAAACCACCATCCGGAACCCATCTGAATCTTGCCGGGCACTGTGCCGTCTTGGAAGTTGCCAAGCATAGTGGCTACCCATACGTTGTCGGCAGGATTTATATTGTAAAGGATAGTCTTGGTGAGACTGTCGTCGGAGTCGAGGGCGTTCAGGAATTTACCGAGAGGAACGGCACAGGAGAAGTCGCCGATGGAGTCGAAGCCGGTGTCAGGTCCCAGCTTATGGAACATACGGCTGTTGACATTGCGGATGGGTCCGAAGTGGAACTGCTGCACCCAGCCTTTCTCGTGGTTCATTCGGCAAAGCTCAAGCAGGATAGCCGTCTGAAGCTTCATCACCTCAGTCGGATTCAACTGATCGCCGGTGCGCACCTTCAGGAAGAGGTTGCTGATCTCCTGCTCTGATGCCTCAGCCCAGGGGAAGTCACTGACTCCATGGTCAGCTACGGTGCATCCTTGTGTGGCAAAGAAATCGTGGCGTTTGCGCAGGGCGATAATGAGGTCAGGATAAGATTCGATAGCTACCCCCGATGCCTCTTCAAGACGGGAAAGATAAGCATTGTAAGTATCCGGATTGTCCACTGCCATAGCTTTGTCGGGACGCCACGCCGGAAGTACTTTCACCTTGAAACCGCTTTCACGTATGGCACGGTGATATTCCAGAGAATCAACGGGATCGTCGGTGGTGCAGACTGTCTCCACTCCGTAATGGAGCATAAGTCCACGTGCTGAGAACTCCGGTAATTTCAGTTTCTCGTTGCATATGTCATAAATCTCCCGGGCAGTTGAAGGGTTAAGCACCTTGTCTATTCCGAAAGCGGTCTTCAATTCGAGATGCGTCCAGTGATAAAGTGGGTTACGCAGGGTATAAGGCACGGTCTCTGACCATTTCTGAAATTTCTCCCATGGGTCGGCATCGCCGGTGATGAATCGTTCATCAACACCGTTGGTACGCATGGCACGCCACTTGTAATGGTCGCCGCCGAGCCAAAGTTCGGTAATTGATGAGAATTGCTTATCTTCGGCTATCTCCTTGGGTGAGAGATGGCAGTGATAGTCTATTATGGGGAGCTTTGCAGCGTGCTCGTGGTAGAGCTTGCGGGCAGCTTCCGAGTTGAGGAGAAAGTCAGGATTTATAAAAGACATTGTGGTGGTTTATGGTTTATTTCAGTTCTACAAGTTTATAGCGGGGAACGAGGATCTTCATCATAATCCAGCTGAAGAGATAGGCGGAACCTGCAATGAGGAAGACTATCATATAGCCGGCATTCTTGCCTTCGTAACCCATAAATTGGAGGTTCACGTCTGCGGCATAGGTGAAGAGCTGACCTGCGCCATAATTTGAGCAGAAGCTGCCAAGACCGCTGGCAAGCCCGGCAGCACCCGTGACAGTAGCGACCACCGATTTCGGAAACATGTCGCTCACCACGTTGTAGACGTTGGCGCTCCAGCTCTGGTGGGCTGCACACATTATGCCTATGATAGCAACGGGAAACCACATGGATATTGAACCCAAAGGCATTACTCCCCAACCTAAGAGCGGGAAGAGGGCAAATATGAGCATAGCCTTCATTCGTCCGGAATAGGGGTTAACTTTATTGCGGTTGATGAAGAAGGTAGGGAGGTAGCTGCCCCATAGGGAAAGCATAGAGATAAGGTAGATGGTGAATATCGCAAACATACCCTCGGTGGAGGCGGAAGAATAGCCATAGACTTCGCTTATGAAAGCTGGTGCCCAGAAGAGGAGGAACCACCATACGGAGTCGGGGAGAAAACGACCGAAGATGACCGCCCAGGTCTGACGAAAGGTAAACGCTTGTAGAATACCAACTTTAGAGGTCTCCTGAATCACCTCCTCTTTCTTTTCGGAGACGTGCTCCATCTTTGCTTCGGAGTGGAGGTCCTGTTCGATATAATCAAGTTCAGCCTGGTTGACATAAGGGTTCTTACGCGGTTCCTTGTAGATGAAGATCCATCCTCCCATCCATATGAAGCCGAGCACACCTATTACCAAGAATGCCATCTCCCATCCATAGTATTTGGCAATGAGGGGAATGGAGAAGGGAGCTACCAAAGCACCGATCTGTGCGCCTGAATTGAATACACCTGTGGCAAAGCCACGGTCTTTTTTCGGGAAGTATTCGGCTACAGCCTTGATGGAGGATGGGAAATTGCCCGCCTCGCCGAAAGATAGCACGCAACGTGCCGCAATGAAGAGCC
>CAMWIF010000432.1 GCA_947174225.1 uncultured Porphyromonadaceae bacterium
TTGGAAAGAGGTCGCGCCTCACCCGTATCGAGATCGGTCATAAAGAGGTCGCTCTCCTTATGAGGCAGATGGACAGTGCCAAACGGAGCCTTGCAATAGAGAAGCCACTTGCCGTCAGGTGAGATTCGCGGATGCAGGGCACTTTGCTGCTGCCCCGAAGCGTTCACCACCGTGTCCGGCTCTGAGAAAGTCTTGCTTTCCGGATCGAACCTGCGTCTGAGTATATCGTAGCGCATATCTTTGTAGTGGTTCTTCTCCGTTTCGGGAGTGACCCCCTCCGGATAACGTGCTGCCGCATAGTAAAGCGATTTGCCGTCGGGATGCCAAGCAGGATACGTCTCAAGAAGATTCGAATCGTTTGCCACATTTTTCATAGTCTCCTCCTTGATATCATAGAGAATTATATCCGACCGCAGGTCAAACACCTCCGGGCGAGTGTCGGTGAAGGAGAAAAACATCTGTCGGGTCTCGTTGGTGGAATAGGCAATGAGGTCGAGCGAAGGATGCCACGCCGTGTATACCCCCGATGTGAGGGTGCTGTCGCTCTTCATATTCACCTTCTTGATAGAATCACCTGCCATTATAAGGGTACCTCCGTTATAGTGGCGCACGTGAATCTGAGAAGCACCGTCGCTATAATTGTTGCGGGGCACGTGGCAATTGAGACAAAACTGCCTCCCCTGAGTAGTATGGGTGGCGTTGTTAAACACAATATCCTCATCCCAAGAAGACAAATCGCGCTGGCATATGGAAAGTGCCCGATACTGGGTATATAGCGGTTCAATCAAGCGGTAGCTCACATAACGGTCAATCTCTTCATCAGCCACCTTATTTGTGAAGCGATACCTTTCCCATTTGCCCGACTTGTCTTTCACAAAAATCTCAAATTCAATATCTTTTCCTTTCGACGCATCAAGAAGGGATTTCCACTCCTCGACATCCCATTGCACAGTCTTACCACCTACCACAATCTCCCTACCCGCCGGGGAAGATACTCGCGAAACATACTCCTCCCCCGGTATCATTATCTCAAAATTCAGAGGCGCGATGTTAGGTGGAATTATTAAGGCTGTGTAGTCGGGGTATATCCTTGGAGTTTCGGGGTTATCCTCCACACCGGCAGTGGGAACACTGACCCGGTTGCAGCTTAAGAAACAGTACGCAGCTATAATAAATATTAAAAATCGTGTCATTGCTAAGTTACTTTATAATTGCATTATTCTTTTAAGGTCATAAAACTCTTTCCTACTCCCCTCTCATCATCTCCTCTGCCCGCAAAGACATCAGAAAATCATAGTCGGGAAGAGTCTTGATAAGCTCCGGATTCTCGATATACTTATTCATAGTCTCAGCCCAGTGGCGATGAAACATAGTACGCATAAGAAGGCGGTTGAATTTCTTGGCAAATTCCATATCCCCATTCATTATCGCGTTGCGGACAATATATTTGATAAAATACACCCGGTTGCCATACTGCACGTTCTGCTCCGTAGCCCAGCGATGAGACTGGTTGAAACGCCCCATATGATGATTCACGGGCACATTCACAAAAGCCGTGATTGTGAAATCTTCGTTATGTCGGAAATCGGAGGAGACAGTGGTCATATTTCCAACGCTTTTCCGCTCGCGTCCGCAATATGCACGGGCAAGATTGTCGAGCACACACATAGTATAGTTGGGCGACTCTTTTGTGAGCGACATAATATGGCTCACCTTATTCCATTCCTTATTCTCGATGGCGTTAAGCATAAGAACGGTGGCACGGTACTGTTCGCTTTTCTTTCCGTCGGCACTAAGGCTCAACAGTATCCCTAAGCAGAACAAGCCTACCCCACCCCATTTCATAATTTTTGAAGAATTGATTTTCTCAGCACCCACAAATGCAGAGAGAAGCACCAGCAGGAGGAAAATCACGGAAGCTATCGCAAACGGACGCCACAGATACCAGTCGTAATCGTTCATAGTCAACTCTGGAAGACCTTTAAGATAAAGGTAATCATTGTCGATGGTGGTACCGGTGAAATAACGGTAGTAAAGAAGCGGAATCACCACCACAAGCACAAGGGAGAGACCCGCACCAACTAATGATGATATCTGTCTATTCCCTTTAGCTGTCATACATAGGCTGATGACGCACATAATGGCAGGAAGCAATGCAAAGAATCCGGCAAGAGGGTACAGCAACGGCAAAACTATGGCTATGGCACCCTGCGCATACACATTGCGGTGCAACACAGAGAAAAGGGCATATGCAGCCAAGGAGAACGTGAAACCCAATGTATTATAAAACACATAACCTTGCGATTCAAATGAGAGAGACGCCTCATCAAGCTGAAGTATGGATACCAAAAGACAGAAAGGTATTAGAAAACACAGAGGCGCAGTGCTGCCGGCGAATCGGAACGCCACCTTGGTCAGCCACGCACATAGAAGCCAAATCACCACCAAGAGCCCGGCTCCAAGTGCAGGATAATAGAGAAGTTGGGTAAGGAATGTGCCGACAAATCTGAAAATGCCACCCGGATAAAGGAGATATTTGTGTAGACC
>CAMWIF010000433.1 GCA_947174225.1 uncultured Porphyromonadaceae bacterium
AAAAAATAGAAGTTTTATGCGAAAAGATCAGACGGAGCTGTTTCACAGAACAATTTTCGGGCCGATTCATAGCCGGATGCTTGGCGTGTCGTTTGGAATCAACCTGATGCCTGACGATGGCAAGGTGTGCTCGTTTGATTGCCTTTACTGTGAGGCGGGTTTCAATGCACAAGGCAAGGGCTCTACGGGGCTGCCGCTTCGGGAGCAAGTGCGCACTCAGTTGGAAGCGAAACTGAAGGAAATGCACTCAAATGGGGACTCTCTTGATGTGATAACCTTCTCAGGAAACGGTGAACCCACCCTGCATCCCGATTTCCCACATATAATAGAGGATACCCTCGCTTTGAGAGATAAATTCTATCCTGCTGCCAAGGTGTCGGTGCTCACCAATTCAACAATGATATTCAAGCCGGAAGTGGCAGAATCCCTTAAGAAAGCCGACAACAATATCCTAAAGCTCGACTCGGCAATCGAGAGCACAATGCGTCTTATTGACCGTCCTAATTCTCCCGGATTTACGGTGGATAGGGTAGTGGAGGGACTTCGCCAATTCGAAGGTACAGGCATCATCCAGACAATGATCCTACGCGGCACCCATGATGGCAAGCCTATAGACAACACCACCGACGAAGAAATCCGGGCTCTCATCTCCGCTTATAAGCGTATAAGGCCCCGTGAGATCATGATCTACAGCCTGGATCGCTCTACCCCTGAGGAAAAACTAATAAAAGTAGAAAAAGAAAAGCTGACTGCCATCGGAAAGCGAATTGAAGAAGAGACCGGCATCCCCGTCCAAGTCAATTAACGACGAAACCCTCATTTTGAGCAAATTTGCGTAGATCTCGAATACTGTTGCTAACAACTTGCTATCTCATATTCGAGGCCTCGATTATCTTTTTTTTCATTGAAGTTGGCTCCGATTAGGTATAGGGTTCTGGAATCAAGTGAATAGCGACCCGCATAATCACGAGACATAATCTGATTCATAGCTTCCTTTACGCTTCGGTTGTATTTGAACTCAAAGATGTAGATGTATTTACCGGTAAATACCTCTATGTCGCTGCGTCCCTTATAGCTGCGGTGTTTGACTATGGTGTTTGATCCGCACAGCACAGCCAATAGATATGTAATTGCCCGATATGTCGATTCGTTGTGATCTTCTCCCGGCAGATCCTTCAGTAGGATCGACAGACGGTGCATGAAATCTTTGATTTTGCCGGAAGCAAGATCTTTTTTAAACAATGTGAATTCCAGTCCGCTTCCACGTTTTGTTGTAAGAGGTGCATAGCATGGTAGCAGATGCTTGAAAAATCCTATCTCCACTTCTCTGTTTGGCAAGCGTAACTCATAAAGCTCAGCTTCACGATTGTAGTGAGCTATGGTTAGATAGCCTGTCTGGAACATCAGGGGCACCGGATCAATCTCATCGAAACCTACAGATACGAGCTCATCTTTTGTTGCAGCTACATCATTGATTTCCCTTGGCTCAATTCCATTGTTCCTGACCCACTTTGCTAAGAAAGTGGGTGTCCCTGTTTCATACCAGAACGTACTGATCTCCTTTTTATCAAGAGCACTCAGCACGCTATATGGATTATAGAGCCTCGACCCATTTACCGCGAAGAGATAGCCGTCATAATAATTGCGGAGCACCTCTACAGTGGTTTCGAAATCCTCCTCCCGTTTCTTGGCAAGTGTCATAATGCCTGAGCGGAAATTCTCAAGAAGTTCATTCTCGGTCAACCCGCATATGTCTGCATACTCATCGTCCATGGAGATATCCTTGAGATTATTGAGATCGCTGAATATGCTGACCTTACTAAAACGGGCTACTCCGGTGATAAAGGCAAACCGGATATAGTTGTCCATCGACTTCAGGTTGCCGTAGAAGCTTTTCAGCATGCGCTGGTTTTTCTCAAACATCTCGTTGAATTCTTCCATGCCCAATAATGGCTTGTCGTACTCATCGATGAGTATTACTACCTGTCGACCTGTCTGCTCGAAAGCTGCCTTTATGAGGCTTTTGAAGCGTTGCGAAACAGTTGTATCTTCCGGCTCAATTCCATAGAATTTCTCATAATCCCTCAGATACCATTCAATCAAATGTTGGAGACCTTTTTCATTACTGAAATCCTCTGCATTGAAATCAAACCGTAACACTGGCGATGGTGTCCAATCCAAGTCCATCCTGTCGGCATCCAGACCCTTGAAAAGTTCGCGGCGTCCCTCAAAATATGCCTGTAGTGTAGAAAGCAGCAAGCTTTTCCCAAATCGCCTTGGACGGCTTAGGAAAATAAATTGGCCTTGCTTTAGAAGAGGCTTGATATAAGCAGTCTTATCTACATAAACATACCCCTCGTCAATAATTTTTGAGAAGGTCTGCATTCCAATAGGGTATCTTGGTGTCTCCATAATTTCAAACTTTCCGCAAATATAACGAAAAATCCCCATATCTCCAAAGAGAAACTTCATGATATGGATATGGATTCACAGCTCTTTCGGTTAACCAGCATGCAATCTCACTTCATAATA
>CAMWIF010000434.1 GCA_947174225.1 uncultured Porphyromonadaceae bacterium
CTCAGGGTAGGGTGGTGCCTGACGCTGCTGTGCCTGTGAATTTCACAATCGCTGGCAATGCCTCAATAAAGGCTGCCGGTAGCGCCGACCTTAAATGCTCAGACAATTATTCCACTCCTGACGCCACGACTTGGAAAGGTAGGGCTATGGCTGTGGTCAGAGCTTCCGATAAGAAGGGTAGTGCGACACTGAAGGCTACCTCACCCAACTTGAAGGCTGCCTCGGTGAAGCTCTCCGGCAAATGATTCTTCTTACAGCAATTTGAATCAGCAATAAAATAAGATTTGAATCAGTAATAAAATTAAGATGTAAAGCATCCGATATATGAAAAAGGTGTTTCTGACCGGAGCGACCGGCGTAATGGGAATGAAGGGAATGCAGTCAATCCTCGATCGCCGTGACTCCGGAATGGATTTGCAACTCACTGTATTGGCACGTCCGAGCAAGAGGAACCGTAAGAAACTGAATCCTTTTATTAAGCGAGGAGTGAAGGTGATATGGGGAGACCTTCTTGATGAGGTAGCCATTGAGTGCGGTGTATGCGAGGCTGACCTGGTGCTCCACGTCGGTGGCATGGTCAGCCCGGCAGCCGATTGGGAACCGGAGAAGACGTATAAGGTCAACACCGAGTCGATGGCACTCATCGTCAACGCTGCCAAAAGAAAAGAAGTTCGTGGTGAGAAAGTGAAGGTAGTGTATATCGGAAGTGTAGCACAGTATGGCAACCGATCCTATCCCTGTCAATGGGGTAGGGTCGGTGACCCCTTACGTCCTGCCTGTTTCGACATGTATGCCTTGTCAAAGTGCGTGGCGGAGATGATTCTTTCCGAGTCTGGTCTTAAGGAGTGGGTGTCTTTGCGTCAGACGGGCATACTTCATCCTGGACTTTTAGGAAAGGCTGATGACCCCATCGCTTTCCATGTGCCTATGTCTACGGGTCTCGAATGGGTGAGTGATGATGATTCCGGGCGTTTACTCGCAGTCTTGTGTGAAGACGGGATTCCGAATAATTTTTGGAGAAATTACTATAATATTGGCGGCGGTGACAGTTACAGGATGAGCAACTATGAGTTTATGAAAGCTACCCTTGATGCTGTGGGTTGCCCCCCTCCTGAGAAGGTATTTGAGCTTAATTGGTTTGCCACCGGTAATTTCCACGGGATGTATTATCAGGATTCAGACACTCTTGACAAGTATCTTCATTTTCTGAGCGGGGAGACATTTTCCGATTATATGGCACGTCTTAAGAAGGGATTGCCGTTCTACTTCCGTCTTGCTCCGCTTGCTCCCGCGCCCATTATCAAGATGGCGATGGGGAAGGTGGCGGATAAGGAGATATTAGGCACCCGACGCTGGATAAGGGAGAGGAATATGCCTCGCATTGAGGCTGCCTACGGAAGTTTGGAGGCGTATAGTGCCATACCTGATTGGTCGGGTTTCCGGTTGCCTCCACTGAAAGAACCCGGTCATAAACTCGATCATGGTTATGACGAGTCAAAACCTTTGTCAGCTCTTACATATGGCGAACTTAGGAAAGCGGCTCTCTTCAGGGGTGGAAAGCTGTTGAACGAGAGTAAGGATGAGAATAGGATTGGAGATGCGGATAAAGCTTTGGAATGGCAATGTAGCGAAGGTCATAGATTCCGGCTTACACCAAGGACTGTTCTCAGGGGAGGTCATTGGTGTCCTGAATGTCTTCTGCAGATGGAGGACGACCCTAAGGCTGCAAAGCAATTGGCGCGTAAGAATAGATTTTTAAGTCAGGTGGTGCAGGATTAAGTATAGTAGTGCAGGATTGAATATAGAAGATATATTGACTGAATAAGTAGAAAATTCTTGAATTAAGCAGTAAATTCTTAAAAGTGCAGATTTGGTAAACGCTGATTATGAAAATAGGGAAAATCCATAATTTACGTATTGCAATTACATTGGGATTAGCTCTGTCGGGTGTGGTACCCGTTTGTATGGCAGAGGAGCATATAGAATATGAGCAGAACGATACGACTCAGGCAAAGTATCTGGAAACTGTGGTTGTTACTTCACAGTCAGCCCGTCAGCGTATCGGGGAAATTAACTTGGGATCGGAGAATCTTGATCTCTCCACGATGGCAAAGATGCCGATGTTGTTCGGAGAGAATGACATAATTAAATCCATTACCCTTTTGCCCGGAGTTCACGGAGAGGGCGACGGCGGTGGTGGTTTCGAGGTTAGAGGTGGTACAGCCTCACAGAACCTCATTCAGATTGACGGTATAACCCTCTACAATCCGGCTCACGTGATGGGCATCTTCTCAACTTTCAACGATAATGCCTTAGGTATGGCTACGTTGCATAAAGGTCCTATACCTACCGGATTCGGAGGAGCTACTGCCTCAGTTCTTGAGACGACTTTGGCACCGGGAGATATGAAACGTTTCCACGGTGTCGGTACAATCGGAATACTCGCAGCCAAAGCTATGGTGGAGGGTCCCATAGTTAAGGATAAATTGTCGTTTGCCGTCTCCGCAAGACGCTCATATGTGGATGCCTTC
>CAMWIF010000435.1 GCA_947174225.1 uncultured Porphyromonadaceae bacterium
GGCGCTACCGGCAGCCTTTATTGAGGCATTGCCAGCGATTGTGAAATTCACAGGTACGGCAGCGTCAGGCACTACCCTACCCTGAGCATCCACAACCTCAGCCACGACATACACCAAGTCCTGACCGTCGGCAGTGAAAGAGGTCTTATCAGGAGTGAGACGGATTGCGGCAGGTGCTCCGGCAGTTGCTAAAGTCACAGTCTCAACCTCATTACCGTTGGCGTCAAGACCTACGGCTTTCAGAGTGCCCGGAGCATACGGTAAATTAAACACAGCCATATAATCCTTAGCCTCACCGGCTTCCTGCTCACCTACGACATTATCGTTGAGATAAAGCCTTACCTTGGGATAGCGACTCAGCACCTCCACGTCGATCGGTTTGCCCTCGTGACCTGCCCAGTTCCAAGACTCCCATGTTGGCCACACACTCCACATCGTATGCTTCAGCTCGCCATAGTAACCGTCAGGTTCTCTGACAGCCATATACAACTTATTATCATCATTATAAAGCATATCGCGATAGTGGGAAATCGGTTTCCTCCAACCGGTGATGTCGATGTCGCCGCAATAAGCGCCGTGCCAGGGCCACTGCTTGTTCTGCCAATGCTCACCCTCAGTCTCACCCTTATAATAATAACGGCCTATACCCGATTCGCCAAGGTAATCAAGACCGGTCCACACGAAATCGCCTATTATATAAGGATATTCATTCACCTTATGCCAGTTGGCAGCGGCATCTCTCGGATATGATTCCGTCTGCCACATCACTCTCTCAGGGCAACGCTCGTGGTCGGAGGCGTGTTTGAAGATCATATAGTTATAACCCACGATGTCAAGAGCCTCTGCATGGGGGTCAAAGATTTCCCAATCGCTGTCCCAGGCACACAAAGCCTCAGTGACGGGACGAGTGGGATCGAGGCGGCGACATTCGTTGGCAAGTTTACGGGCAGTGCTGACCACCTCAATCTTCTTACGCTCTATCACCTCGTTGCCGATGCTCCACGCCATAATGGAGGGATGGTTACGGTCGCGGCGCACAAGGTCGCCCGCATCTTTTGTGCCCCATTCGTCAATCCAGAGGCTATAATCGTTAGGGGTCTTCGACTCGCGCCAACCGTCGAAAGCCTCGTCAATCACAAGCAGACCCTGACGGTCGCACTCGTCAAGGAAACCGGGTGACGGGGGGTTGTGGCTTGTGCGCACGGCATTGAAACCACCCTCTTTCAGCAGTCTAACCTTACGGGCTTCCGCAGCGTCGTAGGAGGCGGCTCCGAGCAGACCGTTGTCGTGGTGAACACAAGCACCGTTGAGCAGTATAGGCTCTCCGTTAAGCTTCAAGCCCTCTTGAGCGGAATAAGTTATGGTGCGTATGCCGAATGTCTCCTCTACGTTATCAATAGACTTGCCGTTTTCAGTAAGCTCCACATTCATCTTATAGAGTGAGGGGGAATCAGGGCTCCACAGTTTCGGTGAAGTGACCTTCAACACTCCTTTCACCTCTTTACCGGAAACGGGAAGAGTGGTCGATGCCACCGTAGCGCCGCTCGGATCAGTGACATTTATCTTGGCTTCCACCACCTTGCCCTGCGGAAGACCGTCAACGTCGAAACTTACGTCTACCGTAGCCTCAGACGCGCTGACCGTAGGGGTAGTTATGAAGAGCGACCACGGAGCCACGGCTATCTCGCCGATGCGTATAAGTTTGACGTGGCGATAGATGCCAGAGCCGGAATACCAGCGGCTATTGTTCTGGTGAGAATTGTCTACAATCACCTCAATCTCGTTCTTGCCGACGTGTAGATAAGGAGTGATGTCGTAAATCACGGAAGAGTAGCCATAAGGACGGAAACCGACGGTCTCACCGTTCACTTTCAATGTCCAACGCTCGAACACACCCTCAAAAAGGAGGGAGTACTTGGCTCCGTCAAGTTCTTTTGCGGTGAGGTTGATGTCTTTGGTATACGTGCCTTTACCGGTGTAGACGTATCCACCCTCAGTGCCGGACATAGTGTTCTGATTGAAAGGGAACTCCACGCTCCAATCGTGAGGAAGATCCACAATCTTGTTTACGGGCTGTAACTGAGAGGTCGAATCAGGAGTAAGCGAGAAAGACCACTTATCGTTGAGCAGTCGGCTTTCGCGGGCTGACACGGGCCAGAGGGCACAAGCCAATAGAGGGGCTGCAATTAGAAACCTTGGGTTAATCATGATGTTGATGTTATCAGAAGAATAAATTGTTAACAATCTACAAAATTAACACTATCTTTTTAAATTCCCATCAATATTCCTCTCTTTTTTCACCTCTAACTAATTTTAATGAGGACTACGTATAGATAGTAGATTCACTCTATGAATAGTCAGCTCTACGTATGGATAGCCAGTACCTTCTTAAGAATTTATGGATCTAAAAACCTCTCTGTATAATTCTATATAATTTAGAAACTATCATCATCTATATTCTCCTAATTTAGATAGTCTACTCTACTTTAATTAAGGTAATAACAAATTTGCAGTT
>CAMWIF010000436.1 GCA_947174225.1 uncultured Porphyromonadaceae bacterium
TGAGGGCATCCTTAATCGGTTGCCATTCTCCGTCGATAAAGGCTTCGAGTGTCCATTCCTTTACACGTTGCCCTAAAGGTATATACTCTTCAGCAAGGAATCGGTTGAATATGGTCGGCTGGGGGAAATCAAGGATAATGGAGCCGGTATTGATATTGTCATCGGTAGCCCAATAGGTTTTGCCGTTTCCGTCAATCACGTTGGCTGCCCCATAGTGGTTGTCATTCCCTCTTACGGATGAGGCTGTGGCCTTTGCAGATTTGGCGAGGTCGTCTTTAAACACCTCTTTCAGCATACGGTTGAAGGCTATGCCACGCAGACTGTCAGTGGAATGGATACGTCCGTTGGGCATTATCGGGAAGTTGAGAAGGAGGGTTGAGTTGCGGCCTACCGATTTGTAGTAAGTGTCCATCAGTTTTGAGAGACTTTTCACATTCTCGTCTTCCGTGGTGTGATAGAACCATCCCGGGCGTATGCTCGTATTGGTCTCACCGGGTACCCAGGAATCGCCACTCTCAAGACCGAAATGGAGCATAGGCCATTCCACTTCACCGTCTTTGTTGAGAAGGCTCCAGTTGGTTGCACCTACTTCGCCACCTTCTGTACCCACCCAGCGGAGATCGCCACGGTCACTGCCGTCGTTCCATATCACGCAATTAGGCTGCAATTGACGAATCATTTTGTAAGTTGCGGGCCATTGGTAATAGGTGGTGCGGTCGATATTGCGTGTCTCGTTGGCACCGCCATACCATCCGTCACCACCGTTGGCACCGTCAAACCATACCTCGAAGATGTCACCATAGTTGGTGAGAAGTTCATTGAGCTGGTTGCGGAAATAGGTGACATATTCCTCATTGCCATAGTCGGGATGGTTGCGGTCCCAGGGAGAAAGATATACCGCGAATTTAAGACCCTCTTCACGGCAAGCGTCGGCAAGTTCCTTCACCACATCGCCGGTGCCATTCTTCCAAGGGGAGTTCTTCACGGAATAGTCAGTGTAGGCTGAGGGCCACATGCAGAATCCGCAGTGATGTTTGGCGGTGAAAATAATGCCTTTCATACCGGCATCCTTGCATACCTTCACCCATTGCTTCACGTCGAGCTGAGAGGGATTGAACAGTTCGGGGCTCTCGTTGCCGAAGCCCCATTCCTGGTCGGTGTAGGTATTGAGTGAGTAATGTATGAAAGCATACATTTCCATATCCTGCCAGTTGAGCTGGTCTTGGGTCGGTGTCGGTCCGCAGGGGGCGGGTGGAGGTGTGGTTTGGGCAGCAAGATACGTGTCTTGGGCAGCGATTGGCAGCAGACCTGTCAGTGCCACCGACAAGGCTAACCGTTTGAGCGTTTTCAGCGAGAAAATATCAGATTTCAGCATACTTCACATTATAATGTTAGGCGAAACATATGGTAATTTTGGGTTACACCCCGGGAGAGACGGGGTTTTCAAAAACAAAGTTATATGAAGTAGGCGTAAAACAATGGTAGTTTTCTAATATTTTATAGGACAAAATTGATATTTTTCGTGGACGTTACTATAGTGAATGGATTTGTTACGGTCAGCGGTCTTCTAAGCTCCACATTAATGCCAACTAAATTTTTCACGAATCATTAAAGTGAAAAAGGCGAGGTGCAATCACTTGGTGGAAGTATTGAGGGTGATGAGGACGATTTGGGGCCACGCTCCGAAGCGGAAAGCTATGTTTTCGCCGATTCCGGTGCTTACGTAGAGCTTCTGGTTGCCTTCCACGTATAGACCTCCCCATTCGGGATAGGTCCATTTCGATGGTGACCAGTTGCCGATCTTGAATTGCATCGCGTGGGTATGGCCTGATAGGGTGAGGTCAATGTCAGTGGTGGGCAACACTTCACGGCGCCAGTGGGAGGGGTCGTGGGAGAGGAGGATTTTGAAATCCTCTGCCGATAGCCCTCTGACGGCTTTTGGAAGGTCTGATTTGTCGGGAAACATTCTGCTTCCGGCGTTGTCAACGCCTACGATTGCAATGCTGTCGTTCCCTCTTTTGATTATGTAGGAATCATTGCGCAACATTCGCCAACCCACTTCCTCCTCATTGCTGATTACTTTTGCCAACTGTTTATCGGGAGTGTCGGGTACTTTATACTCACGATAGAGGCAGTAATCGTGGTTGCCAAGCACAGATAAGATACCGTCACGAGCTTTTAGTTTGCTGAGAGCCGGTTTGAACTGCGTGATTTCGTCAGATGCGCTGTTGACAAGATCGCCCGTGAAGACTATGAGGTCGGGGTTAAGTGCGTTCACCTCATTTACGATTTTATCTACGGTTTCGGGAGCGTCAGCGTATGTGCCGATGTGGAAGTCAGAGAGCTGCACAATTTTGTAGCCGTTGAAGGCTTCGGGTATTTTTGAGGAGGCAATAGATACTCTTTCCACAGTTACTTTCTTCCATCCCTCTATGCAGCCGTATAAGACAATCCCTATCCAGCCGATCACAACGCCCAAGCCTATGATGTTGAATATGGTGGGCGCAC
>CAMWIF010000437.1 GCA_947174225.1 uncultured Porphyromonadaceae bacterium
GGCTACCTCTCCGGGACTTCAAGGCAGCTCGGTGACAATCAAAGCAAAGTAAGGCTGCTTAGGAAGCTACAGTAAGGATAAAACTGAAATTGTAAGATTATAGGAAATGTTTTAAGAATAAAAATGAATAAATTAAAAATACTATTGGCTATGGCTATATCTTCACTCGGACCGGGTGCATCGGCTGAAAAGCCTGTCTATCTTGACAGCAGTGCGCCGATTGAGAAGCGTGTGGAGGATGCTCTCTCACGTATGACACTTGAAGAGAAGGTGGCACTCTGCCACGCGCAGAGCAAATTCTCTTCTCCCGGTGTGGAACGCTTGGGCATCCCTGAGATATGGATGAGCGACGGGCCTCACGGCGTGCGTGCCGAAATCAACTGGAACGACTGGGGCTATTCCGGCTGGACCAATGATTCGATTACGGCTTTTCCTGCTCTTACTGCACTTGCTGCTACGTGGAATCCGGAGTTGGCAGCTCTCTATGGCAAGAGTGTAGGTGAGGAAGCCCGTTACCGCGAGAAGGATGTGTTGTTGGGTCCCGGTGTCAACATATACCGTACCCCTCTTAACGGACGTAACTTCGAATATATGGGTGAGGATCCCTATCTGGCAGGTGAGATGGTGGTGCCTTACGTGCAGGAGTTGCAGAAGAACGGTGTGGCAGCCTGTGTGAAGCATTTCGCCTTGAATAATCAGGAGAAGTGGCGCGGCACGGTTGACGTTGACCTTTCCGACCGTGCCCTGTATGAGATATATCTCCCGGCGTTCAAGAAAGCTGTCGAGGATGGCGGTGCTTGGGCTATAATGGGAGCCTACAACCAGATATGGGGTGAGCACTGCTGTCATAATTCAAGGTTGCTCAACGACATTCTCCGTGGCGAATGGAATTTTGACGGCGTTGTCATTACTGACTGGGGTGGGGCACACGATACAAAACAGGCTGCCTTGAACGGTCTGGATATAGAGATGGGTTCCTACACCAACGGTCTTACGAGCGAGAGTGCTTTCGGCTACGATGACTACTACCTTGCCAATCCATACCTTAATATGATAAAGAGTGGGGAGGTGCCGGAGAGTACGGTAGACGACAAGGCGCGTAACATACTGCGATTGATTTTCCGCACTTCGATGAACAACGATAAGCCTTACGGATCGAAATGCACTCCTGAGCATTATGTGGCAGCCAAGCTTATCGGTGATGAGTCGATTGTGATGCTCAAAAACAACGGTATTCTCCCTCTCGATGGCTCCAAGTATAATTCGATTTTAGTTGTCGGTGACAATGCCACAAGACGTTTGACCGATGGTGGCGGTTCTTCAGAGCTAAAGCCGAAAGATTATGTTTCGCCTCTTGAAGCTTTGAAAGCATTGTATGGCGACAAGGTGAAGTATGCTCCCGGCTACACTTGTGGGCGTACACTCTATGAGGCTGAAGACATCATACCTCAGGAGGAGCAAGATAAACTCAGGGCTGAGGCTGTGGCAATGGCTAAGGATGCCGATGTGGTGATATATATAGGTGGACTCAACAAGAACGCTTGGCAGGATTGCGAGAGCACCGACCGCCGTGAGTATGAGCTTCCTTTCGGTCAGAACCAATTGATAGAGGAATTGATTAAGGTAAATCCGAACATTGTCATCGCCAATATATCGGGCAATGCCTATGCTATGCCGTGGGTGAAGGATGTGGATGCCATTTTGCATACCTCCTATCTTGGCACTATGGGGGGTGCGAGTCTTGCCGATGCGATTGCCGGCAATGTGAATCCGTCCGGAAAGTTGCCTTACTCAATCCCGGTGAAGTTGGAGGATTGCGGTGCCAATTCATTTGGTGAGATTTCCTATCCCGGTATCGAGTCGGGTACGGCTGATGTGGTGGCAATCCCCGGTTCTGTGATTGAGGGAGGAAAGCAGCCCAAGCAGACTTACAAAGAGGATATATTTGTTGGCTACCGTTGGCACGACACGAAGAAGATTCCTGCACTCTTCCCCTTCGGATATGGTCTTAGCTATACTGATTTTGAATATGGTAAACCTGTCGCTTCTGAAAGTGTGATCGGAGAAAACGGAAAGATTACTATTGAAGTCCCAGTTACCAATAAGGGAGACAGAGAGGGAAGTGAGATTGTGCAGCTCTATATCTCCGATTTGAAATCGTCGTTGCCACGTCCGAAGAAGGAACTTAAAGGTTTCCAAAAGGTGAAACTCGCTCCAGGGGAGACAAAGACAGTAAGCTTCGAGGTAACACCTGATGCTTTGAAATACTTCGACGACAAAAAGCACGAATGGGTAGTGGAACCGGGTAAGTTCAAGGCTCACATAGCTGCCTCCTCCACTGACATCCGTCATTCTGTCCCCTTCGAATACAAATAAAGTAACAAGTAAGAATCCTTTTTTTGAAGGAAATTGCCTTGGAAATTCTTCTAATATAGAAAGAATTTCCAAGGCAATTTTACTCTGCTCTATTTACACCTGACTTCGTCACTTTTATGAGGCTTAGAA
>CAMWIF010000438.1 GCA_947174225.1 uncultured Porphyromonadaceae bacterium
TCAATGCCCTCGCTTCCCTATTCCTCGACGAACCGGTAAATTCCACCCGTATCACTTTATCCAACTGATTGAATCAACTAAATGAGTATGACTCTCGAAAATATATATGCCTTATCCCCCGCCGAGGCAGTGGAAGCTCTTGACCTCTACATAGCTGCTCATCCCAATGAGGATGAGGCATACACCTTACGCGGCTTGCGCCACTGGGCACTCGGCCACCGTGCAAAGGCAATCAACGATTATCTCAAAGCCATATCTATAAATCCGCAGAGTCGCGCAGTGCAGGCATTAGCCAACGCCAACGCCATACTCGACTTCTATAACAAGAATCTCTATAACCCCTGATCAGTGAGTTTCCCAAGGAAATACAGACGTTCCTGTGCCCACCCACGGCTCTGATTGCGCACATACAGCTTACACAAGCCGCGCATCCCCACTGTAGCCCGATGCACCTCAAGCAGGAGATCGGTCATACTTTCCACCTTATCTATCATAAATTCGATTACAGTCCTTGCCCCCATCGTAAGACGCGCAAAGATACGGTCACCCTTGCGGATCATCTTGTTTCGCATACTATCCTTTCTCTGATTCACTTTACCCATTTCCTTCTCTTTATCTGTACGCAGTCTGCCCCACTCCTTCTCCATCTTATCCAATTGTATCTCCTTGTTCATTCTATCCATAATGATTCTCCTTTTTCTTATCCTAATTTTATATTTTCCTCCAGCCTATCCTCCACTAAACCGGAATCCATCCTTTTATTGGCTTCGAAACCGCCTTAGCAATGTGGATTTTGGAATTACACTGCAAAATTAGTCGACATCACTGCCAAAACTATGCAGTCATATGTTAAAGAATGATTAAAGGAACAGAATAAACAAAAAAATAGCTATCTTTGCATCGAAAAGAAAAAATTGTTCCATATGTATAGAGTTGCAGGAATGGTGGAATGGTAGACACGAAGGACTTAAAATCCTTTGGCCTTTACCGGCTGTGTGGGTTCGAGTCCCACTTCCTGTACTTTAAAAGGTTGGTAATCTCTCGATTGCCAACCTTTAAAGTATTATGATTGCAATATGACCACATCTACACAGTCCCTTCTTGAGCAACGGCGCCTTCTTCAGATTGAATATGACGCGGAAAAGGCAGCTTTCTCACAACTTACCGGAAGAATCGGTTTCTCACGCCTCGCGGAGCGCGGCAATGCATGGCTACGCATAAAGACAGGGCCCATATACTATAATTCACTGAATCAGAGAGTACTCGAAGTTTTCCGCACGGAAGACACCGACGTTGACCACAACTTTGAATTCGGACGACCCGTGGCGTTCTTTACCCTTTCCAACGAACTCGACGATAAACCGGTGTTCCCCTTCACAGGCACTGTCAGCTATGTGGACGGCGACCGTATGATTGTGGCTATCCCTGAATCTGCCGACACCACACGTCTCTCCTCAGCACCGATTGCAGGTGTGATACTCTCCTTCGACGAGATCACCTACCGCACTATGTTTGAAGCGATAGACTACACCCTGAAGGCAAAAGGACGGCTCGGACAGTTGCGTGACCTTTTCTATTCCAAGCGGAAAGTAAGTGAGTTGGCTTTTGCGCCTATGCGCTTCCCTTACCTCAACAAGACACAGGAAGATGCGGTAAACAAAGTGCTCTATGCAAAGGATGTCGCGATTGTCCACGGACCTCCGGGCACAGGCAAGACCACTACTCTCGTAGAGGCTATCAACGAAACGTTACGGCGCGAGAGCCAGGTGCTCGTGTGCGCCCAAAGCAATATGGCGGTAGACTGGATCTGCGAGAAACTTGTAGACAGGGGCATACACGTCCTTCGCATCGGCAATCCGTCACGTGTTAACGATAAGATGCTCGGCTTCACTTATGAACGTCGTTTCGAGGCACATCCCGATTACCCTACCCTCTGGAGTATACGTAAAGCCATACGTGAACTACAAGGAAACCGTAAGAACCGCACAGAGCAATGGCATCAGAAGATGGACCGCCTCAAAAGCCGTGCAACAGAACTCGAAATACGCATCAACCACGACCTCTTCAATTCAGCCCACGTCATAGCCTCCACCCTCGTTGGCAGTTCAAGCCGCCTCCTTGAAGGTATGAAGTTCTCCACCCTCTTTATCGACGAGGCAGCCCAGGCACTTGAAGCCGCTTGCTGGATACCGATGCGTCGAGCCGGACGGGTAATCCTCGCCGGCGACCATTGCCAACTCCCCCCTACCGTGAAGTCATTCGAGGCTATGAAGGGTGGACTCGGCAAATCACTTATGGAACGCCTCGTCGAGAATCATCCGGAAGCCGTCACTCTCCTCATAATGCAATACCGTATGAACGAAGAGATAATGCGCTTCTCATCCGATTGGTTCTACGCCGGAGCAATGAAAGCCGCCCCCGAAGTGCGCTACCGAGGCATCCTCGACTACGATACCCCCATAGAATGGATCGACACCTCCACCGCCCACTTCATCACCCC